>JARRBX010000024.1 GCA_029982245.1 Candidatus Atribacteria bacterium
TACCTCTCTCTTTGCTTCAGGATATACTGTATCCAGAGCTTCCCATATTCCCCAGGCCTCGTCAGCCACTACCAGCTCCACTTCCTGTAGTCCTCTCTGGTAGATGCGGTTCAGGAGTTTCTCCCAGGAGGAACTACTCTCAGAAGGAGCAACACTCCAGTCCAGGACTTCAAAACTGCCATCCAGCCTCACTCCCAGAGCGACCAGTAATACTTCCTTCTTTTTCTGCTTACGCTCTTTAAACCATGTACCATCAAGGACCAGAGCTCTGTATGCTCTGGAATGGAGTGGTTTTCTCTGTCTTACTCTGAGTTCCTGAACCTTCTCCTCCATCACCTTTCCCAAAGTGGAAGCACAGCCTGTTCCAAGACCTAAGCCTTCCAACCATACCTGCAGGGAGCGGAGACTCATTCCCCGAGCAAAGGAGAAAAGAAGCTGTTCGGCAAGCTTCCAGAACTTGCACTCATACCTGGTAAAGAGTGGGATTTCACCTTCAGGACCTCTCACCCGAGGAATCTTTACCCCATAGAATGGTTCCCCAGGAAGTTTCCAGAAACTTTCTGGTTCGATACCCATAACGGTAAAGTTTTGAGGATGCACAGTGCTCATACTTCCCTCTTCCCACTACTTCACTCCGCAGGGTTTCCAGGAGTTCTTCAAGGGTGTATTTCAAAAACTTGAGCACTTCATCTTTAACTCTTTCTTGGGCTTGTGCTAAAAGTTGACTTAGAGTAATATTTTGATTGCTTAGTATTTCCATAGGGGTATCTCCTCCTTTCCCTTTAGTTTCTCTCTTACTACCAGGAGATACCCCTATCTCTTTTTGGAGTCAATAATTTCAACATAAAGTTGTACAGTATCCACCTTAAGGCGTTCAAAAAGGCTGTTAACGTATTTGCGCAAAGTGGCCTGATTAAGCCCTTCCTGGTCCAGAAACTTCACAAACGGGGTTAAGTATTCCTTATACCATTTCAGCGTTGAGCTTTTCTTCCCTTCTACCCTACCGCTTAGAAGAAAATCCTCAAGGTAAAGGTTCCACAATGTTTCTTTTTTGGCTTTCAAGTTGTTCGCCAGACTCGCCAAAAAGCAGAAAAAATGACAAATGTTACAAAAGCTGGAAGGGGCTTCCCACAGGCATTCGAGAGGTTGGAGCGGGAAACGGGACTCGAACCCGCGACACCCAGCTTGGAAGGCTGGCGCTCTACCACCTGAGCTATTCCCGCTCACTTTAGACAGACTTATTATAAGTCGTGTTCCCTTTTTCGTCAATTATCATTATAGAGTGAATTTACGAAGAGTTTTGTAGTCTGGAATGATTTGGATTTTTTCCAAGATTTGGTTTAAGATAAAACGTGAGGAAGACTTAAGATTCAGGGGGTGTTTCAATGTCTTTCGTTCTCGTTACTGGTGGTAATGGCTTGTTAGGTTCCTGGGTAACTTATTACCTTGCTGAAGGCGGCAAAAGTGTTATTTCTTTTGATCTTCGGGAAAAGTATTTTGATTATCTTCGGGAGGTTGGAGATAATATCGTTTTTGTGAAAGGCAATGTGCTTGAGTGGTCGAGCATTTTACCCGTTTTTTTGAAGTGGGGAAACGAGATCGAGGGGATTATTCACACTCCAGCAGTTATGGCTACTCCCCAGTACTGGAATAATCCTTATCCCAGTACAATCGTTAATGTTATAGGCACGCTTAATCTGCTGGAGTTTGCTCGCCTGTATAAAGTACCCAAGTTTCTTTTTGTTAGCTCAGGAGCAGTCTATGGAGAGACCAAAGATAACCCTGGAGAGTTAACTCATCCCCCTTCTCCCTCCGATCTTTACGGCGCTAGTAAAGCAGGTGCTGAATTTTTAACTCTTCAGTATGGTAACCACTATGGCATTGATGCACGAGTAGTTAGACCTTATTTCTTCTTTGGCCCCGGGCTTTTGCCTTCAGAGATGACTCCTCTTTTTAGGAATTTGCTCGGTTCTTTGGAAGGTCTGGACGATCTTTATCTTGAAAAAGGAAGAGATCAGCGCTTAGGATTCACTTATGTAAAAGATACCGCCTGGGGCACTTTCCTGGCTTATCAGAAACCGCAGGTAAACCACCGAATTTTCAATGTTGCTACCGATGAAGTTACCAGCTTTCCCGATCTTGCTCGTTTGGCTCAAAAATACAGCGACCAGCCACGGGAAACCCGCATTGGCCCTGGAAAGATGTTTCCACGGGGAGAAACCTTAGATATAACCCTGGCAAAAAAAGAACTGGGTTTTGAGCCTCGCTATACCATGGAAAAGGCAATGGCTGAATACGCAGAGTGGGTCAAAAGGAATTTAAAAAAGAATTAGTTTTTGCTTGTATGTAGTTTGTGGGCAGTTTCAAGTGATTAAGGTGTTTTATCAAGGAGCATCATTTCCGTCCTGGGGACTTTTGGAAAGCATCGGATTCAAAGAAAAAAGTTATAGGGAAAGCAAAATAGCTTTTTGACAGCTTAAAACTAACCCTGGTGAGCCGTGCAGGAGTCGAACCTGCGACACCCGGATTAAAAGTCCGGTGCTCTACCAGCTGAGCTAACGGCCCACCTTCAAAACAAGAGATATTTTAGCGATTCCTCTCCACACTGTCAACGTTTTGAAGTATGCTTTGCAAAATTTTAGCGAAACAGGAAGCTACGAGCAATTTTTCTCGGTAGTGGTTCTTTAAGCTTCAGGGCTCCCGCGGGGCACATTTCCTGACAACAAAAGCATCGCAAGCAGTTTTTGAGATTGAATTTCGGCAGTCCCTCTTTCATTGTGATTGCTTTGGGACGGGCAGGACAGACTGAATAACATACTCCACACTGCCTACATAGGGTTGGTAATAGATACGGATAGTCCAGTAAGAATCCTCTCAACGCTTTAATGGATTGAAGTCTTGACCTCTTTGTTTTTTTGACTTCAAAGTTTTTAATCTTAACTTCTTCCAGGTTGCTACCCACGATTTCTATATTTTCTTTTCTGAAAGTTCCAAGACCCAGTTCTTCTCCTTTCTCACAAGTTGGGACTATTGAAGGGTCCACATCTATTACTCTGCACATGGTTGCATCCAGAGCAACTGGGTCAGTACTCATGGCAAGGAGGTTAAGAGCTTTTGTTTTTCCGTTACGAGGACCGTTTCCTTCCATAGCCATGATTGCGTCTATTATGTAGAGAGAGGGACGGAGTAAGAGGTTAAGGTCGATAAGCATGGTTGCAAAGGTTTCAACGTCGGGAAAACGAAAGTGGAATTCGCCTTTGCGCAGTCCAGGAACACAACCTAACTGGTTTTTGACTGCTCCTGTTATTACAGTGAGTCCATGGGTTTTCCATTTGGCAAGACTCACTATTGTCTCATATTCAGTTATTCCTTTTGCAATTTGAAAGCGCTTTACTTGCCTCCCTTCGGGGAAACTTATTTCTTTTGCATTCACAAAATCTTCCAAAGGAACTCCCAGCTGCCTGGCTGGAAGTTCATAACCAGCCTTTCGAGCTACTGCTTCCGGCTTGCCAAAACCAGGTGAGTCTCCATAGCCCACCCTGAATCCCTTGGATAGCAAAATTTCTGCTATAGCAGCGAAGACCGCAGGGTGAGTTGTTACGTGCTTTTCAGGAGCTTCACCAGCAAGGAGATTGGGTTTAAGTAGTATTTTTCTCCGTGGTCCAAAAACTTTTTCGATTCCTCCCAAAAGCTCAATCCCTTCATTCAAGCTCTTTTTAACTTCATCTATTTGATACGTGGCGCATTTTATCAATGCTACTTTAGACTTCGTTGACATTATCTTTTCAGGCCCTTCTTTCCTTGTTTTAGTATTTAGGTTAATATACTGCAAAGTTTCTTTATTGTAAAAGTTGGACCTGGGAGGTGGAATGAACTATGCATATACGGACCCGTTACTTGGTCTTTGGAGGTATTTTGATTGCAACCTCTATCGTGCTTACTCGTTTTGCCAGCATCAGAGTAAATTTTGGAGCTGTGGAGGGAATCAGGATAGGTTTTGGTACCTTTCCTATTATTTTTGCTGGTTTTTGTTTTGGTCCTTTGATGGGAGCTCTGGTTGGTGCTCTTTCGGATATTCTGGGCTATATTCTTAGTCCCGCTGGTCCTTATATGCCTCATTTTACGCTTTCTGCTGCCCTTTATGGGATTATCCCTGGTCTTTTTGCAATGGCATCTTTCCTTTCTGAGCGTTCGCGAATTTTGGGAGGTGTTTTGGTTTCCCAACTGTCTGTGGGTCTTCTGCTCACGCCTTTCTTTTTAGCCACTCTGTTTGGTATTCCCTGGAAGTTTTTGATTATACCGAGGCTGGTGGGCACACCAGTGCAAATTGTTGCTTATTTCTACATCTTTCAAATATTGAGGAAAAGTAGTTTCGCTAATAAATTGCTTTTTCAAGGATGCGCTCGTTGAGGCGGGTGGGGTCACCCCACCCCTTTTTCAACCTCCTTCAAAGATGGGCTTTTCTTCTTGGTAATACCACTCACTGGGATTGGTTATGTACTGGATGGTGTTAAAAATTAGGTTATAATGTCGATACTCTTCTGAAGCCAGGAAGTCAAGAAATTGTTTAACCTGTTCGTCGCTTTGTTCTTCTATTTGTTCTGAATAAAACTGATGAGACTTGGATTCCAGGTCTAAAGCAGTTTTTAGAATATCCAGTTCTTCGGCCTCGTGTTTGATCAACTCCTGAGATTTTTTCTGGGCTTCAGTAAAAATGTTTTCAAAATATTCGCGAGAAGACCTTTTTAATCCCTGGATTTCTTTAGTAGCGAAAGGCTCGTTTTTGGTTATTCGCTCATATCCTTCTTTGATCCTTTCGATGTGGTCCAGTTCGTCGTCAGCAAGGTGATTTAAGACCTCCTTGGCAAGCTGGTTTTTGACACGTCCTGCACCTTCAAGATAAAAGTTGCGTCCGTCTTCTTCCATCTTTAAAGCACGTTGTAGGAGTTCTTGAAGTTCCATGTCAACGCCTCCTTTGGTGTTTTAGATTAGAAACAAATTTTTTCTTGTATTATTCTATCCCAATTGGTAGAATATTTGAAAAACAAATGTTCCAGGAGGATGAAATGCAGGAACTGCCTCTCAGATGTAAGAGTTGCAAAGCGTTAATTTCCTTGGAGGATGTTACCGAAATTGGAATTTATAAAATTCCGGCTTATCGCGGCACAGCTTTCATAAGGTATATTTGTCCTTACTGCAGAGACTTTGGGGAAGCAACCTTTAGTTTGGAAAAGATGAACGATATTGCAAAAATGATAACTCGTAAACATAGAAAAGAACGGCCTCGGGGACAGATCACCATCGATGAGGTTATTGATTTCCACAAAGAGCTGGAAAAGTTGAGAAATGCCGATTTTTTGAAAGAATCTTAGGGGATGTTGCCTGAATGATGAGTTCTATTAAGGAAGACCAAAAGAAGGCTTTCCAGGAGTTGCTTATGCCCCAGTTGGGGGCGCTTTACAGGACAGCTTTACGCATGACTCGTCGTAGGGAAGACGCTGAGGATCTGGTGCAAGAAACCATTATGAAGGCTTATGCTGCGTTTGACCGCTTTGAGCCGGGTACCAACTTTAGAGCCTGGATCTTCAAGATTTTGACCAACACATTTATAAATGATTACTATCGGGTTCGGGATCGAGAAAAGCATTCTTCTCTGGAAGAAATGGTAGAAGATGTTAATTTTCAGCCTCAGTTCGAAGGGTTTACACCTGAGGAAGTGCTTTTAAACACTCTGACCAGAGAAGATGTGTTACGGGCCATTGAAAGTCTTCCACTCGAGTTTAGGTCAGTAGTTATTCTCACCTTGGTTGAGGGATTTTCATATAAAGAAACGGCTGAAATTCTCGATATCCCTATTGGCACAGTTATGTCGCGCTTGCATCGTGGAAGGAAGATTTTACAGAAATTGCTTTGGGAATATTCGAATAAGAATAAGTCGACAAGGAGCAAGGTAGAGAATGAATTGTAAAGAAGCTGTAGAGAAACTCTATTTTTATCTCGATGGTGAAGTACTTACCGAAGAAGAACGTAGATCCCTGGAAGAACATCTGAATTTGTGCCGTGCTTGTTGTCAACGTTATGAGTTTGAGAAGCTTCTCTGGAGCCTGGTCCGTCAGAATGGCCAGCGAGAGAGTGTTCCTCAAACTCTCATTATGCGCATTGAAAATGTATTGGCGCGCTTTTGAATCTTATGCCTGAGATGAATCGGATATCTATAGGGAAACTGGCTAAAGAACTGGTTCAAAGCTATCGAAACACAGAACGTATTACCAATATAGAAAAAAGACGGTTTCCTTCTCGGAGTCAGATCATTAAAATTACTGAAGAATTGCGAGAATTGCTTTTTCCCGGTTATTTGGGAAGGACTGATTTGTGCTGGAGTAACGTTGAGTACTTTGTCGGTAACCAGCTGGACCGTCTGTTTACATTACTGAGCGAAGAAATTGCCAAAGCTTTTGGCAGTTTATCGGCAGAGGGAGCGGGAGAAGAGTTCCATTCTTTTTTGTGCAGCTGCCGTGAGAGAGCTTGCAGAGAAACAGAACTTTTTTTCTCCAAACTTCCCAAAATTAGGGAGATGCTTGAAGACGATGTTCAGGCGGCTTATGATGGCGATCCGGCAGCAAAAAGTATTGAGGAGATTATTTTCAGCTATCCTTGTGTGCTGGCTATTTCCGTCTATCGTATGGCTCACGAGCTCTTCTTGCAGGATATACCGCTAATTCCCCGCATGATGACGGAATACGCCCATGCTCTGACTGGTATAGATATCCATCCTGGTGCCAGAATTGGGAGAAGCTTCTTTATCGACCATGGAACTGGTGTGGTTATTGGGGAAACCTGTGAAATTGGAGATAATGTGAAGATATATCAGGGAGTTACCCTGGGTGCTCTCTCTTTCCCCAAGGATGAGCGGGGTAAAATAATTCGGGGTACCAAAAGGCATCCTACTATTGAAAGTGGCGTTACCATTTATGCTGGAGCAACCATTCTTGGTGGTAACACAGTAATTGGTAAAAATAGTGTTGTGGGCGGTAACGTCTGGCTTACCCATTCCATACCTCCTAACACTAAAGTCATCATAGAAGAACCACGCCTTAGAATAGTAGAAAACAAATCTTCCTGATGAGCTGGCGTTTTCATCTACTTTTCTTTTGTTTGTGGTTATCCTTAGGGGTTGTGTATGGAGTTTATTCCGATAATTCTTCTATCAGGGCGTTATTTTTATTTGTTTTTCCTCTTTCTTGGTTTTTGGTAGCTTTTTCCTTTGCTTTGAAGGCTTTTATGCTGGCAAGAGCTCGAACGAAGAACTTTTCTCGGGCTTTACTTTATGCTCTGGTGGCATTTTTGAATTATCCCTATTTTTACTGGTACTTGCGTTTAAAACTACCCTTGAGTGAGGAAGAAAAAAAGAAAGTGCTTCAAGAATTTTCAAGATTGACCGGGTTAAGCCTTCCGAGTTCGAGTTTTTGTCCTTTTTGTAATCTGGAAATTAAGGATGCCCTCAAGGTATCATCCGACGGGGAAAACATTGTTCCTAAACAACGACCTCTGCTTTGCCCCAAGTGTGGATTACGCATAGATGCGTGTCGCTATTGTCTTTTCTTTGAAAAAGACACTTCACAGTTTAGCCTGGAAGTGCCTTCCGGCAGATGCACTGTGATTAAAAAAGCTCAACCGGTTGAAGAACTCTGCCCTACAAGCGTTGCACAACGACTTAAAGACATGGGCTGGCAGACTCTCTACGCTGGTATTCACATCAATGACCCCTTTTCCCCACCTGAAAACTGTCGTAGCTTTGTCTTTGATCCTGCAAAAATGCTCTCCGACAGGATAACTTGGATGGGGAAAGAACGTCTTTTACTTATTCAGATAGAGATGAGTCTTCATTCCCAAGTTTCTTCTTCGGGATCGGGCTGAGCAGCAGAGAGGGCAAAATCAAAACCCAGAATATTACTTAGTTCCCTGTTTACTTCTTTTAAGAAGGTAACTAATTCATCCTGGGCTTTAAAGTAGTTCATAAGGATTACATTTTTGAATATTGCTTCACGAATGGCTTCTACCTCCATGAAGTCCTCTTCTTGCAAATCTCTTTCAGAAGCAATTTCACTGAGTTCTCTCTGCTTTTCATTCCAGCGCTGTAGAAGTTCCAGGGCTTCCTGATTGCTGCTCAAGTTAGAACGGCTTTGTTGAAAAGTCTGAAAAAAGCTTGTTGCTATAAGTTTCTCGGCGAAATCTTGAAGTGACGATTTAATTTCTTCGCTAAGCATCAAATTTTTCACACGGTTTTCCTCCTTATTAAAGGTTATTCACTATGATAAGGCTTTTGCTTTAAAAAAGCAAAGTTTTGTTTCTTATAATTTCTTTAAAAGAGCAAGGTAAGCTTTTATTTTGATTTCGATATTGGGATAGGCGGCTATTTTCGTAAGAAAAATTGAGGAAATAGGTTCCTCTATTTTTTCAAGAAGCTGAATGATTTCTGTAAGGACTGCTGGAGAGGGATCGCAGCGAAGAACTTCTTCAACAAGAGGGAAAACATCTGTTTTTAATGGCCAAAGAAGCGGTATGAGGTATAATTTGGCTTTTGTTTCGCCTTCTCTAAGGATTTTGCGCAGTATATGATAGTTATCCCGCAGCTCAAGGCGAGTAAAGAAGATTTGGAAATTTTCGGGGGGAACCTCTCCTTCTTGAAGCTTCTTAAGTACTATCAATTTTACTTTTTCTCTTGGAAAAAAACGAAGTAAAGCCAAAGGTTCCCAGTGGTTTTCCTGGAGAGTCCGCCATAGCACTGGTGAAGGAAAAACGTACGAGCACCTGATGAGTAAGTCGAGAAATCTTTCCATCTTTCCCTCGAGCGATGCCTTGTTTAATAGATAATTGATGCCTTTTTCAGTTTGAGCACATATTTCGATCACTTCCAAATCTTTGGAATCAAAACTCAAATTGGTGTTAACTGGTTCACTGTCTAAGGCTATGAGAATGGCTTGAGCCAGCTTGTAAATACTGGTTGCGGTCTTTTCTTGAGTCATTTTCGCTACCTTGAGCGCTTCTTCGGGGCAATACTTGAAAAGCACCTTTAATGAAAGAGCTCGTATTTCAGGGTTCGGATCATTTAGGGGTAGCGCAGCGCAGCGAAAAGTTTTAAAGGGGTTTTCCAGCAAAGTTTTGAGGGCCAACTTCTGCAATTTGTCCGAGGAAGAATTCAGGAGAGAGCACAGATAAGGGAGTATTCTATCATCAAAACTTTTCAAAGGATTCTGTTCGGGAGACAAGTCAGTTTCGTTCAGAAAAGAAATAAAATCAGGTACGGCTTGTTGGACTTGCCACTTGAATAGCGCTTTAAATGCTTCCAGCCTTAAAAGTGTTTCTTCAGATGGTGGTATTTGCCCCTTTGACACCGAAATAAGAAAGGGTATCCAATCATCAGTATTTGCGAGATGCTGGATTATGGACTTTTTAAGAAATAAACTGTTTGAATTTTGAAAGAGCTGGATTAGTGAAGCACCCAGTACACCGGGTTCTTCAATTTCTGAAAGTTTTTTGAGCGCTTTGTATTTGAGCTCGTCGGGAAAACGGCTTTCATTCCGCAGAATGTTGTAAAGGTCGTGCCTAAGTTCTGCTTCAGGTACGAATTTTTCGCCTGCCTCGATAAGCAAATTTTTGTATCGATCCCCTTCTCTCCAAAGACTTAGCAATTCTTTTTGAATTTCGTTTCTGGACAGGGCTTCTGTTTTGAGAGTTGAAAAGAGTATTGTTATCGAAAACACTATAATCGGAATTAAAAGCTGTATTTGCCTTCTTTTCAGAGCTTTCATAATCCTTATTTTGTTTATAGCGCGATGGTTTCGGAGTAACATTGGAAGCACTTTTATTGCTGACACCCACAAGAGCGACGAATGAGGATTTCTGGTTTTAGCACCACTTCTCGCCGTTCTTTGATTTTTTCCCCTTTTATACGTTGCAGGAGAAATTCGCAGGCCAGGCTACCCATGGTATAGGCTGGCTGTTTAGCAGCGGTTAGGAAGGGAAACAGAGAAGACGCAAACTCAAAATCATCGAAGGTTACCAGGGCTAAATCTTCGGGTATCCGAATACCCAGCTCTCGTGCAGCTTTAATAACCCCAATTGCTATAAAGTTATTGCCTGCAAAGATACCTTCAATTTTTGGACCTTTCTTTTTGAGAAACTCCATAGTTGCTTGGTACCCGAAATCTTCCTTGTAGGTACCGATAACCGTGTAGTCCTCGGGAATTTTTATGCTGGATTCGTAAAGGGCTTTTTGATATCCCTGTATGCGTTCTCTACTGGTGGAAAGAGTGAGTGGTCCGGAAAGAATGGCTATTTTTTTAATGCTATGAGTATCAATTAAATGTTTGGTGAGCTGGTACGCGCCTTCTTCGTTATCTCCAGTTACACAATCCAGATTTGGTTTGTTTGCTCTACGGTCCACGAGTACCAGGGGGACGTTTTTTTTGCGGAAGAGCGAAAATGTTTTTCCGTCACTGCAGCTTGCAATGAGAATTCCATCCACCCTTCTTTGGAGCATCAATTCCAGATACGCTTTCTCTTTTTTGATGTCCTCGTCAGTGTTGCAGAAAATCACGTTGAAACCGTTTTGAGAAGCCTTATCTTCAACCCCTCGAGCGAGCGTTGTAAAGAAAGGGTTAGTAATGTCTGAAACAATAAGGGCAATGGTGTCAGTTCTTTGTTTTTTGAGGCTTCGAGCAAGGTAATTGGGTGAGTAGTTGAGTTCCTTGGCTATCTGGAGTACTTTCTGACGAGTTGACTCTTTCAGCCCCGGTTTATTATTGAGAACTCTTGATACTGTGGCTGGCGAAACGCCAGCCTTCTTCGCTATATCATATATGTTGGTCATTGGAATTTATGATCATACCGATAAAGGATAACGTCCTTTATCTTTTAGTAACCCGATCAGTTTATCATAAATTACGGGATCTACGTTGCTGGCTACTGAGTGGTCCGAGGCAGGCATATACCCGCCACCTTTTGCCGCCTGAAGTTTGTACAGAACCTCTTTTTCTACTTCTTCCCAATTGCCTTCTCCAAGAAGACGGGTGTCTATACCTCCAAAAAATGAAATGCGATCTCCATACTGCTTTTTTAGCATAACTGGGTCCATGCCAGCTTTCGCTTCAAGTGGGTTGTACACATCTACTCCAGCTTCAATTAAATCTTCAAATATTTCCACGCTCCTGCCACATCCATGGTATATGGTGATAAGGCCCTTACTGTGTATAAAGTCACAGAGGCGCTTGACGCAGGGGAAAAATATTTCCCTCCATAGCTTAGGAGAGAAAAACATACCCTTATCGTAAGCAACATCACCCCAAATTACCATTCCCGTAAGGGGAGCCAATTCAATTTCCCGCTCGGCAATACTCAGCATAAAATCGGTTACTTTTTGGGCAAAGGCTTTTATTTTTTCCGGATGCATAGCAAGATCTAACAATAATCCTTCAGTTCCCCTAATTCTCCACATGGTCTCATAAGGTTCGCAGATGGAGCCGAAAAGGCAGAACTTGTCTTTGTTGCGCTCAATGTCCTCCATAAAACTGGGAAGCGTACCAAAGCTGTCGCCACAGTTTATAATATCGCAGCGTTTTTCAAAGTATCTTCTATCATCACGAGGATCATCAAAGGTAAAATTCAGTAATTCTTCAGCGCTTTTTACCGAAAAGTCCAGGAACATGGGCATGGGAGCATCAAACATTTTCTTTACAGTGCAACCAAACCCGCTTTTGAAAACTACATAATCTGGTGTTTTTTCGAGAATTACACAACTTTCGACTTTTGGGTCCATGTTGGGCGAAATCACTTTTACATCGAGGTCGTAATATTCATAAATATCAGTTTCTTCGGGTAAGTTAAATGCTTTTTTCCAGTTGGAAAGAAAACCGCTCCAGTAAAAGTCAGTTAATGGTACTCTATCTGGTTCTTCATGGTCTCGCAAGGCGGTGAGCACTCTCTTTATTTTTTGCTCGGCTTTTGACATGTTTTATTGACCTCCTTTTGTTTGCTGGGCTACTGTTTGACGGCTCCAAAGGTTAGCCCTCTGATGATATAGCGGTTGGCAAATATGGTAACAAGTAAGGGGGGAATCATGATGACCAGAGAACTGGCTGCTATATCCCAGTATTGTGGCCCCCTCAGAGTTGTTAAGCCGGCCATCTGAAGTGGTAAGGTTTTGGCATTTTCGAAAGTCAGGGTTAATGCAATTAAGAATTCATTCCACGAAAAAATAAAGGAAAACAAGAAAGAAACTGCTATACCTGGTATGGCAAGAGGCATTAGGATAGTAAAAAGTGCTTTCCAGCGTGAACAGCCATCAACCAGGGCGGCTTCTTCGAGTTCTTTGGGCAAATCAGAAAAGAATTCTTTTACAATCCAGGTTACTATGGGTAAGTTCATGACGCTATATACAATTATTAAACTCAGCACATTATCGAGAAGTTGTAATACATTAAAAAGTATAAAGAAAGGCATAGCCAGAGCTACAGGAGGGAACATTCTTTGCGACAAAATAAAAAAGGCAATATCTTCGTTTTTCCATCTTCTGTATTGAAATCTGGTTAGAGCATAACCAGCCATTACTCCTAAAACTAAGGTTATCAAGGAGCTGCAAAGAGCTACTATTAAGCTGTTTTTTAGGTAAAGCCCATCTTCTCCCAGGATTTTCATTACCTGGTATTTTGCTTCGCCAGGAGCTGTTTTACCGAAAAGGTGAAGCCATCCCAGAAGGCTGGGCTTAAAGTCGATAAAAGGAAAAAATTTGGGTATCATGGTGTAAACCGTTCCGTGTTCTTTTAAAAGAAGTTATAAAATTGTAGTAGATTGGAAACAGGGCAAAAATTAACCACACAAGAAGGACTGTATAGATCAGGACCTTGCTTGTTTTACTTCTTAGTTTAAAAAATGTTCCCGCCATTATCGCATCGCTCCTGTTTTTCTCATAAACTTCATAAAATAAGTGAACATTATGATGATTATTATCAGCTGAAACCAGGACATGGCTGTACCATAACCCAGGTTAAAAGCTCTAAAACCCTTCAAGTAGATATAAAAATTGAGAGTTTCTGTTGCTGTTCCCGGTCCTCCTCCAGTGAGTATGTATACAGTGTCAAAAACTTTGAAAGCATCAATGGTTCTCAAAAGGATGACAGTAATTATAATGGGCAAAGCCGTAGGGAGAGTGATTTCAAAAAAAACTCGGGCATGAGAGGCACCATCAACTACTGCAGCTTCTAACAGTTCTTCAGGGATAGATTCAAACGCTGCCAGTATTGTGAATATCATAAAGGGAGTCCATTGCCATACGTCTACCATGACCAGAGACCAAAAAGCTGTATCCCCCTTCCCCAACCATTCTATAGGGGCTATCCCCAACCAGCCTAAAAAATAATTTAATGGTCCCCTTTTATAATCAAGGATCATCTTCCAGGCGTAAGAAATTGCTACTGGAGAAAGAAGCATGGGAAGCATATAGGCTACTCGGAGAAAGTTTTTACCAGCAATTTCTCTCTGTAGCAAGTTGGCAATTATGATACCGAGTACCAACTCAATACAGATAACTGTGCCAACATAGGCAAAAGATAACTTGAAAGCATGGATAAAGCGAGGGTCATTAAACATATCAATAAAATTCTTAAAAGCAATAAACTTGAGGTGCTGGGTAGCGGGGTTCCATTTGCTTAGGGACATGTAAATGGAGAATATCAAGGGAAAGATGGCTAATGCAAGCACAAAAATTACTATGGGAAGTATTAAAGTATATTTCATTCTTCGATCAGCTCGAGAGAGAGAAATCATTTTTGCTCATCCTTTCTCCCCGCCTTCCTTAAAGCAAAAGGAAGGCGGGGAAAGAATCCCACTTTAAATCTCTTATTCTAATCCGAGATGCTGCTTGTAGAACTTGATTTGCTCTTCTCTTCCTAAGCGGTCTGTAATTGCTTCCCATTCTTCAGCACACATGTTCATAGCTTCTTCTGCCGTATTTTCTCCAGAAAGTACAGTAGTTAAGTACAACTCATATACGTCCATATATTCTGCAGAACCAGGAATACGCATGTCGATTACTGCATTGGGGTGTTCAGTAACAGCAAGAGTATTCGCGATATACTCGCGGGCTTCTTCTTCCGTCCATCCTGCTTCTACCCAAGGTTCGAGGTTGGTTACGTGCGACTTTCTCCAGGGTTGGTAGCCACTGAAAGGATTAGCTACGTCCTTGGCACTTATTTCTGGACTGATCATGTATTTAATGAAATCCCAGCAAAGGTCTGGGTAGTCGGTGGTGGAAGTTATAAAGAAAGACCAACCATTGAAGCAATGCACTGGTGCATAATTGACTTCTTCGGTTTTCACCCATTGCTGAGTTTGCCAATCCCAGTATTCGTTACTACCGGGAGGCAAAGCATAACCAATCTTGCCTTTTACCAGCGACTGCTTGTCGTGAGAATTAGGCCCTATGTCACCCCAGTCGATTGCCATGGCTGCATGACCCAGGATCATTTCATTGATCACGTCTCCTCTTACCCAGTCCAGACCAGGTCCGCAAC
This sequence comes from Candidatus Atribacteria bacterium, assembly GCA_029982245.1. Classification (GTDB taxonomy): domain Bacteria; phylum Atribacterota; class Atribacteria; order Atribacterales; family Thermatribacteraceae; genus Thermatribacter; species Thermatribacter velox. Next base: position 14,571 of record JARRBX010000024.1, read on the forward strand.
CCCGCTGACCCATTTCTACAAACTTTTCGATACCTTTAATCCATCCTGGGCTGTTAACTAAAGGCTTCATATCAGGGGTGAAATAAAGAATACCCTGTGCTGGTGCTTTATCTCGTGGCACTACTGCATAGGGAGCTACCCAGGGTAAGGAATAAAAGTAGGTTTGGGCTCCTCTTTTGGTGCTTCTTACAAACCCGTATTCTACTTCTCCGTCATTGTCCCAGTCCCATCCGTTGAAGAATTCGGCCACATCAATAAGTTCATCAAGGGTTTGAGGGGGGACATTGTAGTAGTAACCATATTTTTCCTTGAATTGTTCGCGATAGTCAGGATTGTTTAAGATGTCTTTTCTGTAAAAGAGATACATATTGTCGTTATCACAAATCAGCCCGTAAGTTTTACCACCAAACATGTTTTTGAGCTTGATTCCGTCAGGCACATCTTCTTCATATTGCACTTCTGGATCTTTAAGATAATCATCCAGAGAAATCACATATCCCCATCCTACTAAATCAGCCATCCAGATATTACCTGCAAGTAGTATATCGAAAGCCTTGCTTCTTGTAGCCGCAGCTTGTTGCATTTTGGGAAATAAATCAGCAAAAGCAACTTCTATTACTTCTACTCGATTTCCCGTCATTTTGCCCCATTCTTCTCCATGCACTTTCACTGGACCACTTACCCAGGGGCCTGTCATGGCCAGAACTTTTATAGTTTTTCCCTCGGCCCAGGCAAGGCTGCTGATTCCAACAACCAACAAAGCCGTAATACTTAACACTATTAGCTACTTTCTCACCGAACATCTCCTCCTTTTTAGTAATGGCAAAGTTTTGTTGGAACCAAAAGGCATGCTTGTCTTGTTAGGCTCTGCACCTCCCTTCCAAGAAATTTTTGCAATTGATTACTTAAATCCAAGAATAAGCATAGAAAATGGAAAAGCTTTTGTCAACCCACTTATTTGTCTTTTTCTATCATATAGCAGGTATTCCAACGTTTTGTTTTCTATCTTATTTTTGCAAACGGTTTCTATATTGGTTTTAAATTTTTCTTTTTAAAGAACGAGTTTTTTCTTTTACGCCGGGTATTTTCAGCTGGCGAAATTTTGCATCGCGGAGTTTTGAGTAACTTGCTTGGTGAGAAATTAAACGGTTTTTTTATCAGTGTTTACACGGAAAAAAAGAGGGATTACAGTCCCTCTTTTTTTCCGTGCTTAAAGGTTATTCAGGTTCTCCAGGCCAGGACCCTTCTACGCCTTCTACTGCCCACTCGATGGTAAGAAGTTCTTCCAGGGACAATCTTTCTCCTTCTCTTACCCGGAGATTGCCTTTGCGGTCATAAATGGGGCCATTGAAAGGACTGAAAACATATTCAGGATCAGACATAGCTTTCTCAAGAAGCTCAACCAGCTCCAGAGCATTTACTTCTCCATACATGGGGTCGTTTACTACAAAGTTCTTAAGCTTTTCCTCAAAAACTGGATTCACAGGTACTCCGAAATCAGCTCCCAGTTCTACTGCTTTTTCTCTGAGTAGCCACCAGTAGTCGACGTTTTCCAGATTTTTATTGTTGTAATATCCGGCGTAGATTTTGGCAAAGAAGTCAAAATATATAGCTTCCCAATGGACTAACTGTCCGGAAACAACCGACTCTTTTGCAAAGTTCAGCATAGGGGAGTAATGGCCGAAACTTGGCAGGCCGTGTTCCTGTGCTACCTGTACTACGGTAGGAGAATCTTCGGTAAAGGCCAAGACGTCCACGCCTTCGGCAATAAGAGATTCGGCGGCCTCCTTGGCACCAGTTGGATCATACCAGGCGCTCTGAAGCCAGCGCACAAAAACTTTTGCATCAGGGTTAACCCGTCTTACGCCCAGGGTAAAAGCATTGATATGGCGCTTAAGTTCTGGTATGGGGAAAGTGGCTACATACCCGATTTTGTTGGATTTGGTAAGTGCTCCGGCCATAATTCCATTCAAGTAATAAATCTGATGAAAATCAGCCATATAGGTAGCCATGTTGGGTGCTCGTTTGAAACCTGAGCAGTGGAAAAATATTTTATCCGGGTATCTTAAAGCTGCATTAAGTGTTCCGTCCATAAACCCAAAACTGGTGGTGACCACTACGTCGACTTTTTCTTGATTGATAACCCGGTCGATTACTCCTTCTACTTCGCCTTCAGGTACATTTTCAACATAAATTGTTTCTAACCAGGGGTATGCTTCATCGACAATTTGACGCGCCTGTTCGTGAGCGTAACTCCACCCGTAATCGCCAATGGGTCCTACATAGATGAAAGCAGCTTTGATTTTTTCCTGGGCTGATGCTACGCCAAGAATGGCAAAACCCAGTATCAGAACCAGAAACAGAGGAACGAGCTTTTTACTGTACAGCCTTCCCAAATTAACCACCTCCTAAAATTATTATGAGAAACAGTGTCCTTTATGACTCGCCTCGCTTGTAGGGTTTGCCAAGCGAGGCGGGAGCACCGATTTTCTTGTGTAAAGCCAATCTGGAAAACAAGAGAAGAGCAATGATTGGAAAAAGATACGGCAAGGAGTTCAGAAGCTCAGCTGCTACCCAGGGCTGAAGTCTGAACGATAGGTGGTACAAAGCTCCGAACAGATATCCTCCAATCATGCCATAAAGTGGATTCCAGAAAGCAAAAATGGTTAGAGCTACTGCCAACCATCCCATACCAGCAGTCATTCCGTATGCCCAGGAAGGTCTGTATACGATGGATAAATAAGCACCAGCGAGACCTGCCATA
>JARRBX010000025.1 GCA_029982245.1 Candidatus Atribacteria bacterium
TTTACCTTTGCAGCCATTGACGACTGCTTACCTTGATCTGGCAAAAAGACTCTCCATAGCTTTCTTTGCGCCGTTTGGCGAAATATTAGCTCTGTATGTTCCCAAAGTAAGCACCCTTAAGAGAAGCGCTCTACCGAGTAAGGAATCTTGTCCTCGGGATTGTTTCCTGCCTCACAAGCAGTTCCTATGTTGTCAACTGGCCTTTGAAGAAGACCGATTACGTTTTTTAAAACAGTTTCTGCGGGAACGTGTTGCAGAAAAAAAAGAGAAAGTTCACCTCGTTTTTCCCGAGCTTGCGATGCTGGACCGCTACGTAGAGTTTATACAGGAAAACTTTCCAGGTTTGAAGCTTATTCGCTTTGATAGCAGAGTATCCCCTTCCAAAAGATTCAAACTCCATCAAGAGGCTGTAGCCGGAACTTTTGACATTATCGCAGGGTCATGTCTTTCTCTCTTTCTACCAACCCAGGGCATTCATAATTACCTTATTATCGATCCTGAAGAGCGAGGTCACTTTTCTTCGAAACATCCTTATTACAATTCCCTGACTATTCTGGAGGCCAAAGTCAAAGTCTTTGGGGGCACGCTGATAGCCTTGTGTCGTATTCCAAACCTTTATCTGTATTTTTGTCTCCTGGAAGGAAAATGGGCTTCTCTCAAGCCTATTTTCGAGCCTCGAGGTGCTACTTCCAAAAAGGTAACCACTGTGGTCCAAGAAAAACCCGGTAAGATTTTTTCTCTTTTTGCTCAAAAAGCCATCTCAGAAAATCTTAGAGCAGGTACCAGGAGCTTAATTCTAGTTCAAAAAAGCGGATATGCTACCGCACTGGGTTGTAAAGAGTGCGGGTTTTACTATTCATGCGCTATGTGTAACATAGCCATGCGTTTCCACGCCCATTCCAAGCAACTGATTTGTCCCCTCTGTGGTCAGAAATTATCCCCGGCTCCGGTTTGTCCACGTTGTGGAGGAACCTGGCTTGAGGGTTGGGGAGCAGGAACAGAAAAAGTTGAAGAAGAGCTCAAAAAACTTTTTCCCGGGGTAGGAATTCAAAGAATTGATTTTGAAACTCTTGAAAAAGGCAAGCTTGAAATTCACCAAGATTCGCTTCTTCTGGTAGGAACCACTTCGATATTGCAGGAAAAATTATTGCGTCAGTCCTCCTTACTAATAATAGAGTCTTTGGAAGATTGGTTTCTTTTGCCCGACTTTGAAGCCCGAGAACGATTTCTTTTGTCCTTTTACAAAGCGTTTCTTTTTCTGGGAGAAGACGTGCCTGCTTACCAAACAAAAATCATTATCCAGACCAGAAAGCAGTTTCAAGATTTTCTGAACCAGTTTCCCAAAAAGTGGCAAACGCTCTTTCAAGAAGAAATTGAGAAACGCAAGAGAGGTGGTTACCCTCCCTTTAGAGCTATGGTTCGCATTGCTGCAGAGGGAAGGAATAAAAAGCAATCTTTTCAGGTTTTAAATCAATTGCGTGAGCTTTTAGTGAGCGCTCAAGAGAAGAAATTTGATATCTTTGGTCCCTATTCTGGAGAAGGCTTTAGAAAAAGAGGCACGTTGCAGGCAGAGCTTACTATATTGGTGCCTCAAGAGAACTTGGAAGATATATATCTGAAGGCCGAACCACTGCTCAAAACAGCAGGTAGCGTAAAGGTGCGCTGTAAGGTATCCTATTAGAAAGATGGGAAAAGTGGAGGAAAAATACCATGGTTCGTAAAATAGTTCTCTATGGGAACCCCATATTAAGAGAAAAAGCGCAGCCCGTTACTTCGATAGATGGTAGAATTGTTTCCATACTTCAAGATATGGAAGAGACCATGCTGGCTTCTTCAGGTATCGGGCTTGCTGGGAACCAGGTGGGAGTTCTGTTGCGCCTGGTGACTCTGGTGCACCCGGAACAACAAAAAGTTTTGCACCTTATAAATCCGGAGATAGTGGAAAAATCCGGTGATGGAGAACTTCAGGAAGAAGGTTGCCTGAGCTTGCCAGGCTTATATGCCAAAGTGGAGAGACCCGAAAAGACCTTTGTTAAGGCTCTGGATATCAATGGAAAGGAGATTCAGATAGCTGCAGAAGGTCTGTTGGCAAGAATTCTCCAGCATGAAATTGACCATTTAAACGGAACGCTTTTTATAGACCGTCTGGCTCCTGCGAGAAGATTGCTTATCAATGGGAAATTGAAACAGATAGCTCGAAGAGAAAAGGAAGAACCATGAAAATATTTTTTATGGGTACTTCGGAATTTGCGGTAGAAGTCTTTAAAGTCCTTCTTGAAAGTCAGTTTCAGGATCAAATTAAGGGCATAGTAACTCAGCCTGACCGCGCTTGTGGGCGGGGACGCAGGATAATGCCTCCTCCTCTGAAAAGATTTGTTCTTTCTGAAAACAAAGAGATCCCCGTTTTTCAACCAGAAAAAGTTAATCAACGAGAGTTTGTAGAGTTCCTAAAACAAGAAAGTCCAGATCTGATCGTTGTCGCTGCTTATGGGCAGATTCTTAAGCGAGAAGTGCTGGAAATTCCCAAGTGGGGATGCATCAACGTGCATGCTTCTTTGCTACCTCGTTACCGAGGAGCAGACCCAATAAGATGGATGCTTCTTCGCGGGGAGAAGGAAGCTGGCGTTTCAATTATGCTTATGGACGAGGGAATGGATACTGGACCGATACTCAGCCAGAAAGCACTTCCCATTGAGGTTGAAGATGATTACGGCAGTCTCACTAAAAAACTGGGGCAAATTGGTGGTCAGGAGTTACTTAGGGTAATACCTGTTTGGGTGTCGGGTGGGATAAAGCCCACTCCTCAAAGTGAAGAAGAAGCCAGCTATGCACCAAAAATAAAAAAGGAAATGTTACGAATCTCCTGGACCAAACCAGCTCTGGAAATCATTAACCAGGTGAGAGCTTTTGCGCCAACTCCTGGGGCTTTCTGTTATTTTCGAGGTAGGAAGGTAAAAATCCTTAAAATCAGGCTTGAAGAAGACACCACTCAAAGCATCCAAGAACCAGGGACTATTGTAGACATTAGAAAAGAGGGGATTGTCGTGAGTGCTCTGGATAAAAATCTACTGATTGAAAGGCTACATCCGGAGAGCAAGAAACCTCTTTACTCCTGGGAATTTTGCTGTGGCTATCGCTTGAAAACTGGAGAACGCTTTGAATAGGAGGTGAGCAGCATGTTTTATCCCTTCTTTTTTGATTACACCTTTTTACTTCTGATACCGGCTCTGATTCTTGCCTTTTACGCTCAAAGCAAGGTTTCTGGGACCTACGCAGAGCTATCCAGAAGGAGAGCCAGGACGGGTCTTACCGGCAAAGAAGTAGCCCAGCTCTTGATTCAGACTCTGGGGTTGCCAATTCGGATCGAGGAAATACCCGGAACACTCAATGACCACTATGATCCTCGCCATGAAGTTTTGCGGCTCTCACATTCTGTGGCTCGGGGGCGCTCTGTAGCCGATTATAGTGTAGCTGCTCACGAGGTGGGTCATGCCTTACAAAAAAGGGAAGCATATCCAGCTTTTTCTCTACGTTCAACTCTGGTACCAGTAGCCAGCTTTGGTTCTCAATTAGCGCTGCCTCTTTTTTTCATTGGCTTCCTTTTTTACATTCCTGTTTTAATGGATATTGGAATCATATTTTTTAGCGCAGCAGTGCTTTTCCAGCTGATTACCTTGCCAGTTGAGTATGATGCCAGTCGCAGGGCCTATGTACTGCTTGCCCAAGCCGGTATAATCGGCGAAGATGAGAAACCACTGGTCAAAAAAATGCTTAATGCGGCAGCTCTGACTTATGTAGCAGCCACTGCAATGGCCGCCTTACAACTCCTTAGACTTTTCTTGTTGCGTGAGAGCAGAGATTGAAGCAGGAATTTATAGTTCTCAAAAGAGATATACTGAAAATACTCGATGCCTTTTATCAGGGCAAGGTTCAACGCTTGGACCAGGCATACAACCTTTATTTAAAATCTTCCAGGAACCGGGGAACGGATAAAGAAAATTTGATAAGGCTTTGCAGGGGTGTGGTTAAACACTCCCTGCAACTCGACTCTATATGCCGGACTTTTCTTCCCAAATGGGAAAGGCTTCCTTTATCCATCCAGAATTTGCTACGTTTGGCTACTTTCCAGCTTCTTTTCAATGCAAGCACTCCCAAAAGCGTTGTGGTAAATGAAGCTGTAGAAATAAGTAAAAGGTTATATGCTGGAAATTTCTCTGCCCTGGTTAATGCTACACTTAGAAACATCGCTGGACAGGTTGACCAGCACCTTAAAATTCTGGAGGGAGGAATAGAGCTTCCTCCCTGGCTCCACGAGCAATGGATGAACAAACTTGGCAAGGAACTGGAGAACGTAGTGAAGTCTCTTGCTCTGCCACCTGTGTTATTTCTGAGGGCCAACACCCTTAAGGTGGGTGCTGACCAGCTTGCCCATTTGCTTTCGAAAAGAGATATTGAGGCCGAACCTTTACTTTTTCCACCCGAGGCACTGGCAGTAAAAAAGGGTGATTACCATGAGCTCTGCAAAACTCAGGAATATAGAAATGGAATGTTTTACATTCAGGATCTTTCTTCTCAGTTGGTAGCACACTTGCTTCAGCCTCAACCAGGAGAAGTAGTGATCGAGGTGGGTTGTGGTTCCGGAGGTAAAACGACCCACCTTGCCCAACTAATGCAAAATCAAGGAGAAATCATTGCCATTGATAAACAGAAGAAACTTTTGAAACAGTTGTTCAAGAATGTGCAACGTATGGGGATTGAAATTGTAAAACCCCTGTCCAGGGATGCGACATCGCCCATCCCAGAGCTTAAGGAAACTGCTGACCGGGTCCTGGTGGATGCTCCATGTTCTGGATGTGGAACTATCAGGAAAAACCCGGAAGTGCTCTTTCGTAACAACCAACAGACGCTGCGAAGATTAGCCGAGGTTCAAAAACAGATGCTTTGTAACGCTGCAAACTATCTTAAAAAAGGGGGCACCATGGTATACTGTGTATGTACCCTGACCGATGAAGAAACTTGGGAAGTTGTAGAGTTTTTTGAAAAAAATGTTCCTAACCTGGAAAAAGTAAATCTGGAAATTTACCTGCCAGAAGGAATCAGAAAAAGGCTTCGAAACAGTGAGCGGTGGAAGGTCCTGGTAGAAAACAAGCAAAAAGGCATTGAAATATGGCCTCACTACTTTAGCTCGGATGGACTGTTTATTGTTGCCTGGAGAAAGAGATGAGGGTGAAAAAGAAGGAAAAGAAAGTCGGGAAAACTTTTGTCTGGAAACTCATTCGTCCTTTTGTAGCAGCCATATTTTTTGGTTTTGGTCTTCTTTTGAGCGGCTACCTTGGTCTTTTCGTTTTGCATGCCTATTTCGCAACCAGTGAAATAGAAGTGCCAGATTTTTCCAACCAGGATTTGCTCAGCGTCCTGAATACCGCAAACAAGCTGGGCATTTATGTGGAAGTAATGAGAACCGAAAGCAACCCTCAACTACCACCTCAGGTAGTTATCCATCAGATACCTCCTCCGGGGAGCAAGCTGAAAAAGGGTAACCGAGTCAAAGTAGTCATCAATCAAGTGAGTGTTGCCTCTTCTCAGGAAGGAGGGCCTGGAGAAACTGCTGAGACCATCGTTGTTCCTGATTTACGCAACTTCCCGGTGGAGGAAGCTGAAGAGCTTATAAAAAGCGAAGGTTTAAAAGTGGGTAAAATTTCGGAAGTTTTCCATGAGTCAGTGCCCAGAGGCTGCGTTATCTCACAGAGTCCGCCTGCGGGAAGCAAGGTAAACAAGGATGTGGCAATTAATCTTCTGGTAAGCAAAGGAGGAGAAGAGGAGGTTGCGCTGATTGAAGTTCCCGACCTGGTAGGCTTAAGAATCCAGGAAGCCAGGAACGTCATCCAGCAAAGAGGACTGCGCCTGGGCGAAATAGAAGAAGTGGAGGTTCCAGAGAAGGCTCCTGAAGTAGTGATAGCACAAAAACCCCTGCCAGGAGAAAAACTTGCCCCAGGAGGAGTTATTAATCTTACGGTCAACAAAAAGATTGAGGGACTGAAAGAAGTAAAACTGCGCTTCCCTCTTCCTGAGGCAAAACAACCCATAGAAGTCAAGGTGGTCATTAACGACCAGCTTGGAGAAAGAGTTGCCTATCGTCGTATCCACCAAGGGGGAGAAACGGTTGAAATCAGCATTCCCAGCAAGGGTGCTGGTAGGGTGATTATATACCTTAACGATTATTATTACTGGGAGAAAGAATTGCGATAAAAGAAGGGGGACGAGGGGATGGCAAAACTTGCGCCTTCCATACTGTCTTGTGATTTTTCCCGCTTGAGGGAGCAATTGCTTGCTGCTCAAGCTGGAGGAGCAGAGGTAATCCACGTAGACGTCATGGATGGCCACTTTGTACCCAATATAACCTTTGGTGTTCCCATCGTCAAAGCGGTGAAAAAAATTTTACCTCAGGCCACTATAGACGTGCATCTGATGATTGAAACCCCACGTCGTTACATATCTGAATTTGCAGAGGCTGGTGCTGATATCATCAGTTTTCACGTGGAAGCCGAAAGGGATTTCGATGCAACGATAAACCTGATTAAAAAACACGGCAAAAAAGCAGCGGTGGCTCTTTGCCCTGGAACACCGGTAGAATTTGTATCCGAGATTATTTCCAAGCTGGAAATGGTCTTGTTGCTTACTGTGAACCCAGGTTTTGGAGGGCAAACATTGTTGCCTGGTATGGATGAAAAGATCCTCAAGTTACGCCGCGAAATAGCCCGCAGGGGTTTGAGGACAGAAATCGAAATTGATGGAGGAGTAAAAGAAGAAAATATCGAATATCTGGCTTCAAGGGGAGCTTCTATTATTGTTGCGGGATCGCTGGTTTTTTCGGATGAAGAAGCAATTGAAGAAAAAGTAAGACGGCTTTCCTTAAAAATAAAGCCATATTAAATCCCATCGGGTTTTGTTGGCTTAAGAACTTTGGCTCCTTGTTTTTAAGAACCCCCGAGAAGAGCGTGGCCCAAACCACGCTCTTTAAGCTTTTTGAACCTTTCCAGCCTTAAGACAAGCAGTGCATACGCTTATTTTTCTCCGCTGGCCATTAATCAGAGCTCTTACCTTTTGAATATTGGGACGCCATATTCGACGGCTTACCCGATGGGAATGGCTGATTTGATTTCCAAAAGACGGTTTTTTGCCGCATATTTCACATTTGGCCATGCTGTCACCCTCTTTCCGCTTCTGTGGTTGCAACTGGCTACAATATTAACAATTTAGAATAAACAAGGCAAGGGGCAATTTGACTTTTCATTGTTGAAAAAAGTATTAAAATAAAAGTTTGTGAGCGTAGAAAAGAGTTTTTTGCAAAAAGTCTTGCATAGGGAAAAAGAAAGGTTAGACAACTTGTCAGTAATTGGTGGGTTCAATCGTTTCATCAAAAACCATCTGTCTACAATTTTACCTTTTGATTTGGTGGAAGAAGCAGAAAACTACCCTTTATTCCCAAAAAGCGAAAAAATAAGATTTCTACAAGAGATAGAAAATGCCATCTCTACTCTGCAAAAAAATAATGCAACAGCACCGCAAATAAGCAGAACATCCACTTCTCAAAAAAAGCCTTTAAGCCTTGAAACACCTGTACGTTATCTCAAAGGGGTTGGTCCAGCTCTTGAGAAAAAGCTGAACAAACTTAATATTAAAACCCTTGAAGACCTCATCTACTTTTTCCCCAGAACCTATCGGGATAGAGGACATCCTACCACTATTGACACGCTTAAAGAAGGAATGCTCCAGACGGTAGAGGGAAAAGTCATAAGTATCCGCAGAAGAAACATCCGTAGGGGTACTCTTTTGAAAATAACCATTGGCGATGATACAGGTCTTGCAGACCTTTTGTGTTTCAACCAAGATTATTTGAGCAGGATACTGCGTCCTGGAACCAGAATCTTGGTTACGGGACGCTTCAGAAGGTCTTCTGTCAGCAGGCGCATGGAGACCAGCAATTTCGAGTATGAGCCAGCTTCTCGAGTTAAAAAAGAGAATTTTGAAAAGATTGTGCCCGTTTACAGTCTGACCAAAGGGCTTTCCCAAAAAAAGATTCGTTCCTTGGTAGAGTACGCCTTGCAAAACTACTTGCCGAGCCTCGAAGAAACCTTACCCGAGGAGACTGTTCAGAGGCTCAATTTGTTGCCGAAAAGAAAGGCTATTTATCTTCTGCATAACCCTGGCGAGGAAAACATCGAAGAACTACTACAACGCCGGAGTCGGGCTCATCTTACTCTTATTTTTGAAGAATTTATCCTTTTTGCCCTAAGTTTGAAGCTTCGCAAAAATATGTTGCAAAAGCTGAGAGTGACACCCTGCCCATCAGGTTCGAGATTGGTAAAAGAATTTATTGCAAAACTGCCTTTCAAACTTACTGGTGCCCAATTGAGAGTCTTTGAAGAGATATCCAGAGATTTGGAAAGTGGATTTATTATGAACCGACTTATCCAGGGAGACGTGGGATCCGGGAAAACACTGGTTGCTATTCTCTCTGCTCTGAAAGTGATTGACTCTGGGCAACAGGTAGCATTCATGGTTCCCACTGAGATACTTGCTGAACAACATTATCATCGTTACCGAGACATTTTGGAAGAACTCGGCTTGAAGGTTGCTCTAATCAAGGGTGGCAATAGCAAGCAAAAAGCAGAGTTATTATCCCAGATAGCTCAGGGGAAAATAAATCTGATTATCGGCACTCACGCACTTTTAGAAGAGAAAGTACAGTTTGCTAACTTGGGCCTGGTCATCGTTGACGAACAGCACCGCTTTGGAGTCATGCAAAGGGCGAGACTAAAAGAGAAGGCCCACGTTCCCCATACCCTGGTCATGACGGCCACTCCCATTCCCCGTACCCTGGCACTAACTCTTTATGGGGATCTGGACGTTTCGGTTGTTGATGAAAAACCCGTAGGTCGGAAAGGTGTGGAAACTCTCTTTTTCCCGATAAAGGAGCGTTTTAAAGCTTACAATAGAGTGAGAAGCAGAATAGAAGAAGGTGAACAGGCATACGTAGTTTGTCCTGCTATCGAGGAAAGCGAAGAAGAAATCAGCAACGTTCAGGAAATAGCTGAAATGCTGCGAGAAAAATGGTTTAAGGGTTTGCGAATTGCCATCATACACGGAAGGCTCCCTTCAAAAGAGAAAGAGGAGATTATGGCCAGTTTTGAGAAGCGTGCCATAGATGTTCTGGTGTCGACTTCAGTTATTGAGGTGGGCATTGACGTGCCTAACGCCACCTGCATGGTCATTGAAAATGCGGAAAGATTTGGTTTGGCCCAGCTGCATCAGCTGAGGGGGAGAATAGGAAGAGGAAGTGTGCGTGGCTTGTGTATTTTGCTGGCCAATCCCACCACAGAAGAAGCAAGACAGCGAATGAAAATAATGACTTCTACTGAAGACGGTTTTAGAATAGCCGAAGAAGATCTCCGTCTACGGGGACCAGGCGAGTTTTACGGTGTGCGGCAGCACGGTGTTCCGGAGTTCTACCTGGCAGACCCCTTTGAAGACTGGCCTTTACTTGAAAAAGCACACCAGGAAGCAGAAGCTATACTTGCCAAAGATCCCGAACTCAGGAATTACCAGAACTTGCGCCGGGAAATGGAAAGAAAATTTGGAAAGTACCTCGATCTGGGTGAGGTAAGCTAATGGGCTACCTGCACATAGTGGGCGGAAGATTAAAGGGAAGAAAGATTTTGGTTCCTTCTGGAAAAGCGGTAAGGCCGATGCAAGGTTTTTTGAGAAAAGCTCTTTTTGAAATACTTAAGTTTGAGCTGGAAGAAAGTGTGGTTTACGACATATTTTCAGGAAGTGGAGCACTGGGCATTGAAGCTCTGAGTCGGGGCGCTAAAAAAGCTTATTTTCTGGAGAAGAATCCTCGTGTTTGTCAGGTGATTGAAAGAAATCTGGAAATCTGTTCCCTGAAAGAGCATTCCAGGGTGCTATGTCTGGATTTCCTGAAAATCAGGAAATTCCCCCACCTTGAGGAAAGACCCTCTCTAACCTTTGTTGACCCTCCTTTTGCAAGTGACCATTTAAAAACCATCGAAAAGTTGTATAATTTTAGGGTGGTTTTTGAGCAATCCTTGATTGTAATACGCTACTCCAGAACAAAAGATTCAGAGAGCGAAGAATTGCCTTTCTTTAAAATCGAAGACAAACGCGAATACGGCAAAAACGTGGTCTTAATTGGACACCTGAAGAGAGAGGAAGAAGTACATGGAGGATAAGGTATGTCCTACGAAGGCAGAAATTGCCATATATCCGGGTAGTTTTGACCCGGTTACCAACGGACACCTGGATATAATAGAGCGAGCGAGCAAGATATTTCCCCGACTTGTAGTTGCTGTGCTCAGCAATCCTCAGAAAACCCCGCTATTTACGCTGGAAGAGCGCAAGGAAATGCTTCAAAAAAGTACCGAACACCTACCCAACGTGCAGATTGAAACCTTTAGTGGTCTTCTGGTACGGTTCGCACGCCAGAAAGGATGTCGCATCATAATCAGAGGACTAAGAGCTATCTCGGATTACGAATACGAAACTCAAATAGCTGTGATAAATCGCAAAATGGCTCCCGAGATAGAAACCCTGTTTTTGCCTACCAGTTCTGAATACTCTTATCTGAACTCGACTGTGGTAAAAGAGATAGCTCGCTTTGGAGGATGCTTGGCGAAGCTGGTTCCCCCTTTCGTTGAAAAAAAATTAAAAGAAAAATTTCAAACATAGAAAGGAGATTGCAACATGAACATTCTGGAAAAATTAAAACAAAAAGCCAAGAACCTTAAAAAGCGGATCGTTCTTCCAGAAGGCGATGATGAACGAGTTATTAAAGCAGCGCACGATGCTGCCGACGAGGGCTTGGCAACTGTAACTCTGTTGGGAGAAGAGGAAAACATACGCAACAAGGCAAAAAGTATGGGTCTGGACCTTGGGAAAGTGGAAATCCTCAACATTCAAGATGATGAAAAAAAGGAGCTATATGCCCAGAAACTTTACGAGCTACGAAAGCACAAGGGACTTACCTTGGATCAAGCCAGAGAATGGTTGAAAAATCCAATGTATTATGCCTGTATGATGCTTTATGAAGGGCGTGTAGATGGGGTCGTTGCAGGAGCAGTGCTTTCCAGCCCGGATGTAATAAGACCCGCTCTGCAAATCATCAAAACCGCACCAGGAATAAAACTTGCTTCAAGTTGCTTTTTGATGGTGGTTCCTGATTGCCCGTATGGCGCAAACGGAACTTTCCTTTATGCAGATGCTGGCTTTAACCCCAATCCCAGTGCCGAGGAGCTGGCTTATATCGCGATAACCACTGCCAGGACTGCACAGCTTTTACTCGGGGTAACTCCCTGTGTCGCCATGCTCTCTTTCTCAACTAAAGGCAGTGCCAAGCATGAACTGGTAGATAAAGTGATAGAAGCTACCAGAATCGCACGTTCTTTAAACCCAGAGCTACTTTTGGATGGAGAATTGCAGGCGGATGCGGCTTTAGTTCCTGAAGTGGGGCAGAGGAAGGCACCAGGTAGCCCCGTTGCCGGTAAGGCTAATGTTTTAATCTTCCCAGACCTCAACGCTGGCAATATTGCTTACAAGCTTACAGAACGTCTGGCTAAAGCTACGGCTATAGGACCAATTTTGCAAGGCCTGGCGAAACCGGTTAATGACCTTTCTCGAGGTTGCAAGGCTGAAGATATTGTGCTGCAGATAGCGGTAACTGTGCTACAAACCCAATTTTGAATAAAAACCACGAAATAGAAAGGATGTAGAAAGATGCTCATACTGGTTGTAAATTGTGGAAGTTCTACCGTCAAGTATCAGCTTTTTGACATGCAAGACCCAGAACAGGGCAGGGTCATTGCTAAGGGTATTGTGGAACGCATAGGGTTGCCTGGTTCCCGTCTTGAGCACTATTATGATGAAAAATCAGTAATTAGGGAACGCGAAGTGAACAATCACAAAGTTGCTCTGGAGTGGATACTGGAGGTGCTCACTGATCCCCAAATAGGCGTTATCCAGAATGTGAAAGAAATTGAAGCAGTAGGGCATAGAGTGGTACATGGAGGAGAAAAATTCCGCGAGTCAGTGCTGATTGACGATAAGGTTATCGAAGCCGTTCGCGAGTACGTTCAGCTTGCTCCGCTTCATAATCCCCCCAACATTCTGGGCATTGAAGCCTGTCGCTCAGTATTGCCTGATGTTCCTCAAGTTGCAGTTTTTGACACTGCCTTCCATGCCACTATGCCACCCCATGCTTATACCTATGCTATTCCTTATGAATATTACGAAAAGTATCGCATCAGGAGATACGGATTTCATGGAACGTCCCACCGCTACGTTGCTGAACGAACTGCAAAAATACTGAGAAGAGACCTGTCTTCTCTAAAACTTATTACCTGCCACATGGGAAGCGGAGTGAGTTTTGCAGCGATAAAAAACGGGGAATCAATTGACACCTCTATGGGTTTTACTCCCCTGGAGGGACTGATAATGGGAACTCGCTGTGGAGATATTGACCCTGCCATAGTTCTTTTCTTGATGGAAAAAGAAGGTCTCTCCATCAAAGAAATGGACGAAATCCTTAACAAAAAAAGTGGAGTTCTGGGTGTGTCTGGAATCAGCAGTGATACCCGGGATATCGAAGATGCTGCACCCAGCAATCCAAGAGCACAACTCACCTTGGACCTCATAGCCTATCGGGCAAAAAAATACATTGGAGCCTATTATGCTGTACTGGGTGGTTTAGACGCTCTGGTTTTCACGGCCGGAATCGGAGAAAACTCCTCATATATCAGGAAATCAATATGTGAAGGACTTGAACATCTGGGTATAACTATTGATGAAGCAAAAAACACCGTTCGGAGAAAAGAGGCGGTTATTAGCCAAGATGGGGCACCCGTAAAAGTGATGGTTGTCCCTACCAATGAGGAACTGATGATTGCCCGGGACACCTGGAGGCTGGTTGCTCAGAAGAGGTGACAGAAGTGAAGGTTTATATTGGGGATGTTAAAAAAAGAGCCGGGGGGAAAAGTCACGAAGAAATAGAGGAAGTAATGGATTCCTTTTATTTTCGTCAGGAAAAGATTCTTTTTGCCGATAAAGTTCATGCTTCGCTGGATATAACCAACTGTGATACCGAAATAATGATCGAGGGCAAAATCAACACTCTTTTAATACTCACCTGCTCCAGATGTCTGGAGCCGTTTGTTTACGACCTATCAGCGAACTTACGCCTTGAATGTCGCAATTTGAACCGCTTGCACCGCTCATCTGAAATCGAAGCAGAAGCAAAAGAAGCTGACGAAATAAAATATTTTGTCGAAGAGGAGAGCTACCTTGATATAACTCAGGAAGTCAGGGAAAGTGTCATCGTCAACTTGCCTATGAAGCCTCTCTGTAAGCCGGATTGCAAAGGTATTTGTCCAGTTTGCGGGAAGAACCGTAACCGTGAAAGCTGTAGTTGTCAGAGGGAGGAAATAGATCCTCGTCTTGCAATATTGAAAAACTGGCGACCTTAACCAAGTATTTCTTTTGCAAGCAGTCGAGAAATGTTTTATACTATCCTACAACCTGGATTGGAAGAGGTGATATCATGGCGAATTTGACCAATAAAACTTCTCGCTGTCGGAGAAACAAAAGAAGAACTCATTGGGTCATAAAAGCACCGAACCTGGTGAGTTGTCCCCACTGTCACATGCCCAAACTACCTCATCGAATTTGCCCTGAGTGCGGGTACTATAACGGCAAGCAGATAGTTGAAAAAGAGGAGTAATCATCGTCACCCATGAAAATAGCGATTGACGCCTGGGGTGGAGATTTTGCACCCCATGAGATCTTAAAAGGAGTAAAAGAAAGCTACACTGAAGACTGTAGCTTAATCCTGGTTGGTCCAAGGGAACAGCTAATCCGCCTTTATTCGGAATACCAGATGGATGAGGCCAGGTTTCCCATAGAAAATGCACCCCAGATTATTGCCATGGACGAGAACCCTACTGAAGCGGTGCGCAAAAAACCATTGTCCAGTATATGCAGAGGAATTCAGTTGCTGGCGGAGAAAAAAGTCGATGCTTTTGTGTCTGCAGGTAGCACAGGAGCTGTAATGGCAGCTGCCTGGCTGGGGTTGGAGAGAATTGCTGGTGTAGAAAGACCAGCCATTGTTACCTCTATACCGAACTCCAGGGCATATACTTTGCTGCTCGATGTAGGGGCTAATGTTGATTGTAAACCCCGACATCTGCTCCACTTTGCAGTTATGGGAGCAGAATATGCCAAAATCACCCTGGGTCTGGACAACCCCAAAGTAGGTCTCCTCAGCATAGGTGAAGAAGAGAATAAGGGAAACGAGCTTTCCAAGGCTGCCTATAAGCTCCTAAAAAGTAGAGAGCATATGCTTAATTTTGATTTTATTGGTAATGTTGAGGGCTACAACATTGTTGATGGCAAGGCAGATGTGGTGGTTTGTGATGGTTTTACGGGGAATGCGTTGCTTAAGTTTGGAGAAGGCATCATAGAACTGATTTTCAAAATTATACGGGAGAACGTCACAGAACCAGCTTTGGCAATGAGAATCAAAGAGACCTGGAAGGCTTTCGATTGGAGTGAATATGGTGGAGCACCATTGCTCGGAGTGGAGGGGGTCTGCCTGATATGCCATGGGAAAACAAGGGCAAAAGGTATTAAAAGCGCAATTTTGAAAGCCAAAGAACTGGTGGAAAATGGCATAGTTCCTGCTATTCGAGAACGACTATCCAGACTCAACACTGAAGAGGCAAGAGGTGCAAAATGAAGACAAGGGTTACTGAAATACTGGGAATCGATGTGCCCATCATTCAGGGAGGAATGGCCTGGGTGGCTACCGCCCCACTGGTTGCTGCGGTATCTGAAGCCGGTGGATTGGGGGTCATTGGTACCGGTAACATGACTGGAGAGGAGCTGCGCTCGGAAATCCGTAGAACCCGGTCGCTTACCAGCAAGCCATTCGGAGTTAACCTGATGCTCCTTTCTCCTCAAATTCAGGAGCAGATAAAGGTGGTTAAGGAAGAAAGAGTTCCTGTGGTCACTACTGGAGCAGGCAATCCTGGTCACCTTATAGAGGATTTTGCAAAGCTCGGAATAATCACCATTCCTGTAGTTGCTTCTGTATCCTTAGCGAAGCGCTTGCAGAAAAACGGTGCCAGAATGGTCATTGCAGAAGGAATGGAGTCAGGGGGACACGTGGGAGAAATTACTACGCTCTGTTTGATTCCCCAGGTGGTAGACGCTCTGGATGTACCAGTTATTGCTGCAGGAGGAATAGCAGATGGAAGGGGTATGGCAGCGTGCTTTGCTCTTGGAGCAGAGGGTGTTCAAATAGGAACCCGTTTTATATGCAGTGAGGAGTGTGAAGTGCATCCTGCCTACAAAGAAGCTATAGTGAAAGCTTCGGACCGTTCTACTGTGGTAACAGGAACATCTACGGGACATCCTGTACGCTGTCTCAGAAACAAGCTTGCTCGTAAGTTTGAACTTCTGGAAAAGCAAGGTGCTTGCAGGGAAGAAATAGAGGCGCTGGGTGCTGGCAAACTGAAAGAAGCTACCTGCGGTAATGTTCAGGATGGGTCAGTAATGATGGGACAGATTGCAGGATTGATTAATGATATCAAACCCGTTAAAGCAATTATTGCTGAGCTTTTGGAGGAGTGCAAACAGACTATTAGCAGATTATACGCTGAGGTAGTGGAGCAATGAAGAAATCTGTGTTTCTGTTTCCTGGTCAGGGTTCTCAGAAAGTAGGTATGATAAGCACTTTTTTAGGAGATTTTCCATCTCAAACCAAAAAGCTATTTGAGACTGCGAACCAAATCTGCAATCGAGACCTTCTGAAACTTGCGCTGGAAGGACCTGAGGAAGAGCTAAGCTTGACTTACTACACGCAACCAGTTATACTGACGACCAGCTTTTTAATTTTTTCAATTCTGGAGAAACATGCTTTTGAGCCTGAAGTAGTGGCCGGACACAGTCTGGGGGAATACTCGGCTCTCGCCTGTGCAAAGAGTATCGGTTTTGAAGAAGCAGTTTTCCTGGTACATCAAAGAGGTAAGTTAATGCAAGAAGCTGTGGAAGCCAATACAGGTATCATGGTGGCGATAATTGGCCTTGATTTAGAAGAAGTGGAAGAGATGGTTAGTGAGCTTTTGCAGCAAGGACGAATAGAAATTGCGAACATTAATGGCCCGGATCAGGTCGTGATATCCTTGGAAAAGACCCTTGAAAATGACCTCTTGTCCAGAGCCAGAGAACGAGGGGCTAAAAGAGCGGTAACCTTAAACGTGAGCGCTCCTTTTCACTCTTCGTTTATGGAACCAGCTAAAAATAAATTTGCCGCTTTTCTTGAAAACATAGACTTTAAAAAACCAAAATATACCTACATAAGCAATGTCACCGCTAAGCCTGTGGAAGAACCTCAGGTTATTAAGGAACTACTTATAGAACAGATGACCAGCACGGTTCGCTGGAGAGAGATAATTGATTACCTCTATCACCATGCCTATCGGACTTTTATAGAAGTAGGACCTGGAAAGGTCCTTGGTAACCTCCTTAAAAAACAATATCCAGATGTGAGAGTTGCCTTTACTCATACGAGCAAGAATTTGAAAGAACTACTGGAAAGAGGCGAACTTTCATGAGTGCTTTTGAAAATCAGGTGGCCATAATAACTGGAGGACGGCGAGGAATTGGTAAAGCAATTGCTCTGAAACTTGGTAAAGGTGGAGCCCGTATTGCCTTCAATGATGTTGGTCAGCCAGAAGAGATAACCGAAACTGTGGAAGAATTTCGTTCTGCAGGCATAGAGGCCAGAGGGTATCTCGTGGACGTAACCAATCGAGATGCAGTGCAAAAAATGATAGAGGATATAATAAGTTTTTGGGGAAGGATAGACATCCTGGTAAATAATGCCGGCATCACCAGAGACGGGTTGTTCTTGAGAATGAAGGACGAAGACTGGCAAAAAGTTATCGATGTTTGCCTGCAGGGAACCTACAACTTTACCAAAGAAGTTTTGAAATATATGGTAAAACAAAAATACGGCCGCATTATAAA
>JARRBX010000026.1 GCA_029982245.1 Candidatus Atribacteria bacterium
TCCAGCTCTCTCAAACTCCAGAGATACTTGGCATCCACTACAATGTATTCTGCAAACGCTCCATCTACATCAAAACCAAGCTCGTGCAAGTTTTCGCAATGATTGGGATACCCATCAGCACAGTGCCGACAGTATCCACACCAGAGCATTTCTTCTGCTGTAACCGGTTCACCAGGATTGAAAGGTTGGTTATTTCTGCGGTTAATAGCTTCTGGACCTGCTTCCACCACTTCTCCTGAGAATTCATGCCCCAGAACAGCCGGGAAACCAGTAAGACCCGGATAGAGAATGTAACCATTTTCATCACTTTGTGCCATGTGCACATCGCTACCGCATATGCCACAAGCCCGCACTTTAATGAGAACTTCAGAAGGTCTTTTAATCTTGGGTTCTGGAAGCTCCTCTACCCTCACTTCAGGATATCGCCAGACTTTGCTTCCTAACCAGCTTACCTTACCTTCAATGTCTTTGTTACCGAGCTTAAAATCGGATCGAGGATCCCATTTAGCATGAAGCCTTACCGCCTTCATAATGACATCTCCCTTCTCTTTGTGAAACTGGTTTCAGTATAAAGAGAAAATCGGAATCTGTCAAGAGGAAAGAAAAATGAAAATTAAAAATACAAATAATAAGCTACAAGGCACTTTTGAAGCCAAACACAACAAAAACACCCTTTAAGAGCTTGCTTTATTTTCGTAAAGCTATATAATGGGAAAAGAGATTTTATTGAAAGTAGTTTCACGAATGTGAGGATGCATATGAGTGGTAGACAAAAAAAATCTTTAACCATAAATGATATAGCTCAAAAAGCCGGAGTGTCTAAGGCCACTGTATCCCGGGTCTTAAACAATCCAGAAAAAGTTGCTCCAAGAACCCGAGAAAGAGTGCTTTCTGTGATTAGGGCCACCAACTATCGCCCCAACCCTATGGCCAGGGCGCTAAACATTCGAAAAACTGGCATCATAGGAGTAGTGGTTTCTGATATAACTAACCCCTTCTATGCAGTCATGGTCAAAAGCATCGAAGAAGTGTGTCGAGCTCACCAGTATTATATTTTCCTCTGTAGCACCGATGGTAGAAAAGAAGAGGAAGAGTTCTATGTGTGCTCTCTCATCGATAAAAAGGTGGACGGTATCATCCTTGCTGCTACTCAGATGGACAGCGACAACATTCACCTCCTACAGGAACTGAAGGAGGCCGATATACCATTTGTGTTTGTATCCCGCCTTCCCCAGGAACGAGAGCTTTATGACTACGTCATGGTGGACAACGTTCAGGGAGGGTATGTAGCCACCAAATACCTCATATCCTTAGGGCATGAGAAAATTGCTTACCTGGGCGGGCGCTGGAGTACCTCTTCCAATTTCGATCGCTTCGAAGGTTACAAAAAAGCATTGATGGAAAGTGGACTTCCTGTACATGAAGAATATCTCTTTTGCGGCGAATTCAGAATGGAAGGAGGATACCAGGAAGGGATAAAAATGCTGAGTCTGAGAGAAAATCGTCCCACCGCAGTCTTCTGCGCCAACGACAACATGGCCATAGGACTCATTGAAGCCTGTCGAGAGCACGGAGTTGAAGTTCCACAGGAAATTTCGGTAATAGGCTTTGATGACATACCTCTTAGTGCCATCAAGTCCATTCAGCTAACCACCATTTCGCAATCAATACCTGAGTTAGGCGCCCTGAGCGGAAAAATACTCATAGATAAAATACTCGACCCCCAAAAGAAAGGCCTTCGTCAGCAAATTGTTTTCCCACCCAAGCTCGTCATTCGCAAAACCTGCGCTCCTCCTCAAAATAGAAAGGAGTGAGAAAACATGAAAACCAGTTTCGCAGTTTCCATCCAGAAAACGCAGTTTGGAGCCATAGCCTTCGGAGAGTCGTTTCAGGATATCGCTTCCACCCTTAAAAGCCTGGGTTATGAAGGAATAGAACTCGCCATAAGAGACCCTCAAAGCATTGACCAGGAAAAGATAATCAACACCGTGAAAGAGCTGGAATTGGCAGTCCCAGCCATAGGAACCGGGCAAGCTTTTATTGAAGAAGGATTAAGTCTGAGCAGTCTCAACAACAAAATATGGGAAAAAGCTGTTGCTCGCCTTAAAGAACACATTCTTTTTGCCAGCCACTTGAACAGCATAGTGATCGTTGGCCTCCTGCGTGGCAACCTTCCCACCGAAACAGAAAAAGAAAAGAGAAACGAAGCTTTGGAACGCTTTAAAAAAGCTCTCATCGACTGTGGTAAGTTGGCCCAGAAAAAGGGCGTGAAAATAGTCGTTGAGCCCCTCAATCGCTACGAAGTAAATTTCCTGCACACCATTGAAGAGACCTTACAGTTCCTTCAGGAACTTGGAGTAGACAACATTGGTATCCTCGCTGACAGCTTTCACATGAACATAGAGGAGGTGAATCTCTACCAGAGCATTGTAAAGGCAAACCAGCGACTCTGGCACTTTCACATTGCTGACAGCAACCGCTGGGCACCGGGATTTGGGCATTTGGACTTCAAACCTCTACTGCAAGCCCTGCAGGAAATAAACTATCAGGGCTTTATTTCGGCAGAAATAATCCAAAAACCCAGTTTTCTTGGAGCAGCCAGGCAAACTTCCACCTACCTTAAGAATCTGCTTTCCGAATTGCGATTGATATAATAAAGAAAAGTCCAAATGTGTTCCAGCTGTCCTCTGTAAAACTGGAAGGAGGTAAATCATGCACGGTTCCTGCGATATTGGCATAATTGGAATGGCGGTTATGGGACAAAACTTAGCCCTGAATATTGCTCGCAAGGGTTTTCAGGTAGCAGTATTCAACCGCACAGCTTCCCGAACCGACGAACTGATGAAAAGAGTTGAAAAGGAATCAATCGTACCCACTTACACCCTGAAAGAATTCGTCGCTTCTCTCAAAAAGCCTCGTAAAGCGATGTTAATGGTCAAAGCAGGAGCAGCAGTTGACGAATTCATTGACAAACTTTTGGAACTCCTTGAACCTGGAGACCTCATCATAGACGGCGGCAACTCTTTTTACCAGGATACCGAACGGCGTATAAAAAAGGTGGAAAAGCAAGGATTGCTTTTCCTGGGTACAGGAATAAGCGGTGGAGAATATGGTGCATTGCATGGCCCATCCATCATGCCTGGAGGCCACGAGGAAGGTTATGCATTGGTAAAAGAAATCTTCGAAAAAGCGGCAGCTCAGGTAGAAGATGGACCCTGTTGTGCTTATCTCGGGCCTCGCTCAGCAGGCCATTTCGTCAAAATGGTTCACAACGGCATTGAATATGCTTTCATGCAAGCCATTGCCGAGGCATATGACTTGCTCCGTAAAGCATATCGTCTCTCCAGCGAGGCAATCGGAAAAATATTTGAAGAATTCAATCAATCAGAAATTGCCTCCTATCTCATTGAGATAACTGCCAAAATATTTAAAGTCAGTGATCCGGAAACCCGAAAACCCCTGGTAGAGTTGATTCTGGATCAGGCAGAACAGAAAGGGACGGGAAAATGGACCTCTCAAACTGCTTTTGACTTTGGAGTGCCCACCCCAGTCATCAACCAATCTGTAATTGCTCGTACCATTTCTTCTTTTAAACAGGAAAGGGTTCAATTTGCATCGCTCTGGAAAAACAAAGAGGCAGCACCAATCAACTTCGATGAACAGCACAAAGAAAAAATCAAAGATGCCCTTTTTGTAAGCATGGTGGTTGCTTTCAGTGAGGGACTGCACCTTTTAAAAGTGGCTTCTCAAGAAATGCAGTATGGACTAAGTCTCCCTGAGGTGGTTCGCATCTGGAAAGGAGGTTGCATACTGCGAGCACGGATGCTCAACCAAATACAGCAAGCTCTCCAGAATGGAGAAGGAGAAATCCTTCTTTTCTCGCCCACTTTCCTTAACGAAATCCAAAGACGAACGCCGAAGCTCCGGGAAATAGTTGCCCTATCTATCGAAAAAGAAATCCCGGCGTCAGTCCTGAGTACTTCTCTGGCCTATCTTGATTCCTGGAAAAGTGAAAATCTGCCGGCAAACCTTATCCAGGCCCAACGAGATTTCTTTGGAGCCCACACCTACCAGCGGGTTGATAAAGAAGGGGTCTTTCATACTATATGGGAGGAATGAGCCATGTTGCTCTTTAGCCGGGAAAAACCGGAAAACAATTTTAATCCCCACGAGTTCAGAGAAATTCTGATTGAAGCGTTACAAACCTATCCTGCAAGCAACAAAAAAATACTGGCCATCATTCCTGATGCCACTCGCACCTTACCCATGAAAGATATATTCGAGGCACTCATCAAACACCTCTTACCCAGAACCAGGCAGTTGGACTTTATAATTGCTCTGGGAACTCATCCACCGATGACCGACCAGGAGCTTAGAAATCATCTGGGGGTAACTTTTAAAGAAGCAGAAAACCTGGGCACCAGAGTTTTTAATCACCACTTTCAAAATCCCGAAGAGCTGGAGAAAGTGGGCACCATATCCAAAGAGGAAGTAAAAGAAATCTCGGGAGGGTTGCTTGAAGAAGAGATTCCAGTAACTATAAATCGCCTGGTGTTTAACTATGACGAGCTTCTCATCATAGGACCTGTGTTTCCGCACGAAGTGGTTGGGTTCTCAGGAGGATATAAATATCTCTTCCCAGGGATTTCGGGAGCCGAAATCATAGACAAATACCACTGGCTTGCAGCACTTATTACCAACCCCAAAACAATTGGACATAAGGAAACCCCCACCCGGGCTATCCTCAACAGGGCAGCTACTTTCATAAACATTCCCATCACTGCATTGTGTCTGGTAATGCGTGGCGAAGAACCCTGTGGCCTTTTCCTGGGAGATCCCCAGGAAGCCTGGAGCAAAGCTGCAGATCTTTCTTCGCAGGTGAATATCGTATGGAAAGAAAGAGCCTTCCACACTGTCTTATCCATAGCTCCACCCATGTACAATGAGCTGTGGGTAGGTGGAAAATGCATGTACAAGCTGGAGCCGGTGGTTGCGGATGGAGGAACCTTAATCATCTATGCTCCTCATATCAAAGAAATCTCGGTAACTCACGGCAGATATCTAAAGGAAATTGGTTATCACGTAAGAGACTTCTTTGTAAAACAGTGGGATAAATATTACCATTATCCATGGAGTGTGCTGGCTCACTCCACACACGTAAAGGGCATAGGAAAGTATATCGATGGGAAAGAATACCCCCGGATAGAGGTCATACTGGCTACCGGTATTCCCCGAGAAGTTTGCGAAAAGATAAATCTGGGATATCTGGATTATAGAAGCATCGATATTTCAAAATATGAGAATCGTGAAGAGGAAGGAATTCTGGTTGTACACCGAGCAGGAGAAATGCTTTACCGCCTCAAAGATGGGAGTGTTCCCGACATAGACAAGCTATAAAGAAGAGGCGGGTCAACTCCCCGCCTCTTCTTTTTGCCCGCTTTCAAACTTTATGCTTACTGTGGCCTTGGCAAGAATGCCTCGCAAAGCGTAACCTTTTTCTTTGATTTCCTTTTTAGCGTCCTCGGTTAAACTTTCGTCTTCTTCAGAGAGCTTTCTCTCATACACATAAACCACCAATTCTCTCTCAGGCACAAACTGGGGCAACTCTTCTTCAATATTTTTAGTTTTGTCAATCAGCACAAAGTCACTCTTACGCAGAGTGACCGTGAAAACCTGCTCTCCTTGGGTACAGGTAAATTCAAGAGGAGGAGTAAAATATTCATCATTTTCGTAATCAGTGGATGCTTGAAGATAAACTTTCTCACCCTGCCCCTCACTCAGCACCTTAAAGTAAATGGTAACAAAATCTTCGCCAGCAACTCTCTGCAAATCCACACTTTCAATGGTAACTTTGGAAACCAGAGAAAAAGCCGAAGAACCCAAGACAAAAAGCAGCGTAAAAACCAAAACCAGAATCCCCACACTTACAAACCAAACTCTTCTGCTCATCGAGCTACCTCCTTTCCAGCATCAGGACTGAGCGGAAGATTATCAGTGAATTTTATATATCTACTCCTGGATTTTAGTTCCCAAACTCAAGGCAAATATGGCCAAGGATTAATGACTTTTCCATATCTTCGCACCTCATAATGAAGATGCGGACCAGTACTTCTTCCTGTACTTCCAACCTTACCGATAATCTGGTTCTTCTTAACCTGATCTCCAACCCTCACCAGAATCTGGGAAAGATGTCCATAAACCGTTTCATATCCAAACTGATGCCTTACAATTACACATTTTCCATAATTGCCGTTCCAGCCCGCAAAAACCACCTTACCTTCTGCAGTGCTCACCACGTTCCTTCCCAGAGGAGCTGCAATATCTACACCCGTATGCCAAGCACGCAGACCGGTGAAGGGGTCTTTACGCCAACCAAAGTTTGAAGAAATCCGACCCCAGGTTGGCCAGCGCATAGGTACCAGATTAAGCAGTTCCTCTTTACGCTGAATCACTTGTAAAATTTCCTCAAAAGAATGCTGACGAGCCAAAATTTCTGCCTGCATCCAGGACAACGTATCATCAAGCATCCGAGAACGCTGAGCAAAAGTGGGATCCACCACTCGCGGTAAAACCGGCAAAGTCGCAGAAGGAAACTCCATGAAAAGTGGACCACCTGCACCAACCACAAAAAGCGGAAATCCCATTTCCATAAACCGGTCAAGAGGTACGTAAATCTCTGGAGAAGCTCCGGCAAGAGAAAGATTAATACCTATTTTGTTGAAACGAGACTGCAGGTCTTTCTCAAGCAAAGTGCGCACTTTCTGGTCCAGCTCACGCAACGCAGAAAGCTCTTGCAAAATATTCTGTGCTTTCTGATTTAAGGCCTGTAACCGCTCTTCCTGCTCTCTTTTCTGGTTCTCAAGAAGTATTATCTCTTTCTTTAAACTTTCTGCCCGCTCAACAGCATAACAAAGCTCCCTGCGCATCCTGCTCTGATACCACAAAACCCCACCTACTCCAGCCCCGACCCCCACAACAAATACTACCAAAACCCAGAAAACCAGTTGCCAGCGTAAATGAATTTTTTTAAAATACCCCTCCTTAGGAGAATACCAGAAAACAGTGAAATGCTTCTTTTTACCAAGCAAAACCCCATCCCCTCACTTTATATAACTTTCAGTAATCAGAGAATAAAGGCGACGCAATTCTTCTTCGCTGTGATAATGAATGACGATTTTTCCTCCTCCCACCTGAACCCGGGCTCCCAGGAAACGGGTTAAAAGTTCTTCCACACTTTTCTCTTCCTCAACAAAAGAAATCACACCTCTAAACTTTAAAGCAGAAGCAGCTTTTCTCTTGCTCAGTTCTTTAACCTTTTCCTCAACTTCCCTGACCGAAAGAGATTTTTCAACGATGTTCTGGGCTAATTCTACCTGCTCTTTTTCATCCTCAAGACTCAGGAGAGCCTTGGCATGACCAACCGAAATCTTACCCTGACGCACTTTCTCTTTAACCGGCTCAGGAAGAGAAAGCAAACGAAGCAAATTGGAAATGGTGGAACGATTTTTACCAACTCGCTGGGCTACCTCTTCATGGGTCAGGCCGAAATCATCGATCAATCTTTGCAAGCCTTCAGCCATCTCGATAGGATTTAAGTCTTCTCTCTGAAGGTTCTCAACCAGAGCAAGCTCCAGCTTTTTGCTTTCTTCCGCTTCTTCAACGATAACTGGAACCGTCTTTAAACCAGCCCTTTTGGCGGCCCTCAGACGCCTTTCCCCCGCAATAAGCTCAAATTCCTCTTCGTTCAATCTTCTGACCAGAAGTGGCTGTAAAATGCCATAACTCAAAATCGACTGCGTAAGTTCGGCAAGTCCCTCTTCCGTAAACTCTTTCCGGGGTTGCAATGGATTCTCTCGAATACGCTCTATTTCAACCTCTTGAATGGTGCGTGCTCCAAGAGTGCCAACCCCAGGTATTAATGCTCCAAGCCCCTTGCCCAAAGCCTTCCTACTCATTCCTCTCTAAGACCTCCCGGGCAAGTTCTCGATAAGCCATGGCGCCTTTTGAGCTGTTATCATAAAGGATAATGGGCAAACCATGACTGGGGGCTTCACTCAGCCGCACATTTCTTGGAATAACGGTTCTGAACACTTTTTCCTTGAAAACCCTCCTTACCTCCTCTCCCACCTGCTGAGAGAGAGCAGTCCGCACATCAAACATGGTAAGCAAAACTCCAAACAACTTTAGAGAAGGATTTAGAAAGTTTCGCACCATATTCAGAGTATTAGTTAGCTGGCCCAGTCCTTCAAGAGCGTAATATTCACACTGAATAGGAACCAGCACATCTGTTGCCCAGGCAAGAGCATTGAGCGTTAAAAGACCCAAGGAAGGGGGACAATCAATGAGGACAAAATCAAAATCCTGGTTCAGGGTCTTCATAGCTTCCTTGAGCCGATTTTCACGACCCACCATAGAGACCAGTTCCACTTCGGCTCCAGCCAGCCGAATTGTCGCAGGCACTAAAAAAAAGCCCTGGAGAGATGTTTTCTTTAAAACCTCTCCAGGGCTGGCATTTCCCAAAAGAAGGTCGTAAACACAGTGGTCGATATCTGCCCGGTTAAAACCCAGCCCACTGGTGGTATTCCCCTGTGGGTCTATATCCACAAGCAAAACTCTCTTGCCAAGCTCTGCAAGACAAGCTCCCAAGTTGATAGCAGTTGTAGTCTTTCCCACTCCACCTTTTTGGTTGGCGATAGCAATAGTTTTCCCCATAAGACAAATAAAAGGACAAGCAAAGATGACTGACTTCTGAAAACTGGCGGAGAGGGCGGGACTCGAACCCGCACAGCCTTGCGGCCTTAACCGGTTTTCAAGACCGGCTCCTTGCCAGTTCGGACACCTCTCCAAGCTTATTTCATTATAGTAACTACCCGCGCTTTTTTCAACTTATTCCTTTGCCACAGAGCAACTAGAGCCCCATCAAAGTGTAAGCTGAATGCAGTACTTCCTGAACCCGTAGGCCATCATCAATGGTTGCACCAAAACTCTCCCTGCCGCTTAACCGCAGTATGAAGTCATGAACACAGGCAATATGGGAGCGAACCCACCCTACTGCAAATTTGCCAGGCAGAGCACTGGGTGGAGGATACTGTTGCACAACTTCCAGAGCCTTAAACCCTCTCTGTCCTCCCAGAGCACCTCCAGGGTCTTGAGTGTCGTAAAATTCGAGAAAGTTGGGTTGCATAGAGTTATAGCGTAGCGCTCCTTTGCTCCCTTCTATTTCTATGCGTAGTTCGTCGCAGGAACCAGTTGCGAAACGGCTACACTCGATACTTCCCCATCCTCCTTCGCTCAGGCGAAAATCGATTAACGCCCAGTCATCAACCGTTACCCTTTCCTTTTTTAAGGCATCATCCAGACTGGGTCGCTCTTTTATAAAAGTTTCTCCCCAGGCTGAAAGAAGCTGAAAATCGCCCACCAGAAAATGAATGAGGTCAATAAGGTGTGAACCCAGGTCAGCGAGTGCGCCTCCACCAGCCAGCTCTTTTTGCATTCTCCAGCTTATCGGCCGTTCCGGATTTATGTACCCGGAGTGGAGATACAGGGCTCTAATTCTGAAAATGCGTCCCAGACGACCCTCTTCAAGAAGGGATTTAGCTTTCAAAATGGCAGGAGCAAAACGATTTTGAAAAGCCATGCCAAAAGGGATGCCAGAATTCTTGACCACCTGCCACATGGAAGAAGCCTCATCAAGGTTGGCAGCCAGTGGCTTATCGCAGTACACTGCTTTACCACACAAAGCGGCTCTCTCCACTACACGGCGATGCAAGGCGTTTGGCACAGCAACTACGACGATATCTATATCCTTACGCTCAACAAGTTCTTCAAAGGTCGAAGTAACAAAGGGAACCCCTGTTTCTTCCTGGGCTTTGCGTGCAGTTTCAGGACGCGAAGTACAAATACCCCTTATCTCGGGTAAAAGAGGCAAACCATGGTAATAGTACGGCAAAGACGAAAAAGCCAGCGCATGGATTCGACCTATAAAGCCAAAACCCACGATACCCACACCAACTCTATCCATTCACTTCACCTCAAACTGGGGAGTAATCACTTCCATACCGTGCATGTATGGTCGCAAAGCTTCAGGAATGATTACCGTGCCATCTTCTTGCTGATAATTCTCAAGGATGGCCACCAGGGTTCTGCCAACTGCCAGACCAGAACCATTCAGAGTATGCACATAGCCCAAACTTCCATTTTTCAAACGGTAACGAATATTGGCACGTCGAGCCTGAAAATCTTCGAAATTGCTACAGGAAGAAATTTCACGATACCTGTTTTGAGAGGGAATCCACACTTCTATATCGTATGTTTTAGCAGCAGCAAAACCCAAATCACCAGTACATAAAACCACCACTCGATAAGGCAATCCAAGAAGCCGTAGAATTTCCTCTGCATCCTGTAGCAAGGTTTCCAATTCCTGATACGATTCTTCAGGGCGAGTAAACTTAACCAGTTCCACTTTGTTGAACTGGTGTTGCCGAATCAGTCCTCTCACATCCTTGCCGTAGGAGCCAGCCTCTCTTCGAAAGCAGGCACTGTATGCTACGTAACGGAGCGGTAAATCTTCCTCTCTAAGAATTTCGTTGCTATGAAGATTGGTTACCGGAACCTCTGCTGTAGGTATAAGGTGCAGGTCGTCCTGACAGTGATACAGGTCCTCGTAAAATTTTGGCAACTGCCCGGTGCCAATCATAGCCTGGGTATTGACCAGAAAAGGCGGAAAAACCTCTGTGTAACCGTGTTTTTGAGTATGAACATCAAGCATAAAATTTATCAATGCTCGCTCCAGCATGGCACCAGCCTTCCACAAAACAGCAAAACGGGAGGAAGCAATTTTAGCAGCCCGTTCAAAGTCAATAATGCCTAACCCTTCACCAATTTCCCAGTGAGGGCGGGGTTGAAATGTTAAAGCAGGTATTTCGCCCCACCGTTTTACTTCCTGATTATCTGCCTCATCCCTGCCAACTGGAACGCTCTCATGGGGGAGATTGGGGAGCAAAAGCAATTTCGCCTTCCATTCTTCCTCAACTTCTTTTAAAAGGATCTCCAACTCTTTTACTTTTTCAGAAATTTCCTGGACTTCAGCAAGAAGCTGGGAGGGGTCGTGCCCTTCCCTTTTATACTGCCCAATCTGCTTCGAAAGGCGGTTGCGCTCTGCTCGAAGTGCGTCCACTTCTTGTTGCAAGCTCCTTCGGCGTTCGTCAATACCAACAAGCTCTCTAAAAAGTTCTGGCTCCATGCCCCTTTTACGCAAACTTTCTTCGACCACCTCAGGATGTTCCCTGGCCCATTTCCAATCCAGCACGCTACCACCTCCTACCCCTTAATGACGCCCAAAGGACGAGCATAAACCACCTTCCTGGAAAGACCCGCCCGGTCAACCACCTCTACAACTTGCGAAACATCCTTATAGGCTTCTGGTATTTCCTCACGAAGCGTCGCCTTGCTTTCAGCAAGCACCAGTACTCCTTTGGCCTCCATCTCCTGAGCTATGTCTCTACCTCGTGACCTGCGGTCTGCTTCGGAACGGCTCATCATCCTACCCGCTCCATGACAGGTAGAACCAAAGGTTTCCTGCATTGCTCTTTCGGTACCGACCAGCACAAAAGACCCTGTGCCCATATCACCAGGTATCAAAACCGGCTGGCCAATATTCCGGTAGCGTTGAGGCAACACCGGATGCCCTGGACCAAAAGCACGAGTAGCTCCCTTACGGTGAACCACCACTTTAACCCTCTCTCCTTCAACTTCGTGTTCTTCAAGTTTTGCTATGT
Organism: Candidatus Atribacteria bacterium; assembly: GCA_029982245.1. Lineage (GTDB taxonomy): Bacteria > Atribacterota > Atribacteria > Atribacterales > Thermatribacteraceae > Thermatribacter > Thermatribacter velox. Next base: position 11,778 of record JARRBX010000026.1, read on the forward strand.
TATGTGCCACATCATAAAGAACTCTGATGCCCAGCTCTTGAGCAGATTTTCCAAAAACTTCCTCAAACGACTCTCTAACCCAGTGGGTAATAAGCTGGCGGTTAGCCCAGGCGAAATTTGCAGCACATACCATGCTCTCAAAATAAGCCTTGCCTTCCTCACTATTAAAAGGGGCACAGGCCAACTGTCGGTCAGGAAGAGAAATGCCATACTTGCGCATAGCACTCTGCATCACGTTCAGGCTATCAGTGCAAATCTGATGCCCAAACCCCCTGGATCCTGTGTGGATCATGACCACAACCTGACTCTTAAAAAGACCAAACATCTCGGCCACATCAGGTCTAAAAACTGTTTCCACTACCTCAATTTCTAAAAAGTGATTCCCCGAACCAAGAGACCCCAGCTGGTCTTTACCTCGTTCAATCGCTTTCTGACTCACTTTATCGGGATTGGCACCGGGCATAGCACCCTGCTCTTCAGTACACTCCGTATCCTCAGGAAGACCCCATCCTCTTTTCACAATGTATTGCGCACCTTGCTCCATAACTTTCCTCAGTTCACTCACCGAAAAAGAAATACGTCCTTCCGAACCTACACCAGAGGGAATATTCCTAAAAAGAACCCGCAGGAGTCTATCAAGCACTGGTCTGACTTCTTTCTCTTCCAGAGAAGTAACCAACATTCGTACTCCGCAATTGATATCAAATCCCACTCCTCCGGGCGAAATAACGCCGTCCTCGACACGAGTGGCGGCAACGCCTCCAATCGGAAAGCCATAACCCCAGTGGATATCTGGCATGGCAAGTGACTTGCCAACAATACCCGGTAGACAAGCCACATTGGCCACCTGCTCCGGTGCCTGGTCTTTGCGAATATCTCGTATCATTCTTTCGCTTGCATATATTAGTCCGTCAGTGCGCATGCCCTTTTTATAATCGCGGGGTATAAGCCACCGCCATTCATCAACTTTTCGCAAAGGCCCCTTCCATTCCTCACCCATAGACCACACCCCCTAAAGGTCAAAATAAACCTGTGCTCTAAAAAGGCCTGGTCGCACCTCTTCAACTTTTGCCTGGTGATATGTACATGCTTTCACGTCTCTCAGAATACGATGCTCCTTAGGGTTGATGCGGTTACCAGCAACTCTGGCTCTGACAAAGTACCGACCCACACTTTCAACAGTAAAATGATTCAGCAAAACCTTTTCCACTTCAAAAAGATAAAGCAACTCATTCAGCCAGTTGACGAGAAGCTCTTCGTAATCACCTGCTTCCAGGTTCACCTCGCTCTCAAAATCCTTTTTCGGGCTTTCAAAACCCTTCAAATCGGCAATAATATGGAACATTCCCAAAGCAGCATTGGCGAAGAGCTCCTCCATACTTCTTCCCCAGGCAATCAGGCCGATATCGGCAGTATGGTCTATGATTTCAAATTTCTTCACAGCACTTCACCTAATAACCCAAGGGCTGTCCCCCACTCAGACCCAGGACTTCTTTTAGCTTTACGATCAAAATATCAGTCGCCCGCACGAAAACCTCTTCAGTATTACCACCAATATGAGGAGTGCAAATCACGTTTTCAAGACCCAACAACTCTTGATCCGTAGGTGGTTCTGTATCATAAACATCCAGAGCAACACCACCCAGCTGGCCAGAGAGGAGAGCCTGATAAAGAGCTTTCTGATCAACAACCTTGCCACGAGAAGTATTAATGAGATAAGCACCTCTTTTCATTTTGGAAATTGCTTCCTCAGAAATCATGTTCTCCGTCTCCTGGTTAAGTACAACATGGAGAGAGACAATGTCACTTTTAGCTAAAAGCTCATTAAGGCTAAGCGCTCTCCTGACACCCTTTTCAACAAATACACCTTCTTCAACGTAAGGGTCATAGGCATATACTTCGGCACCAAAAGCCTTTACCAGTTCCGCCACACGGCGTCCGATACCTCCAAATCCGATGACTCCCCAGGTCTTGCCCTCAATGGTGCGCCCCGTACATTTACCCTTAACCCATTCGCCACGCTTCAAAAGATTACACCCGTAGTAAATACGCCTCAAAAGAGCAATGGCCAAACCAATGGTAAGCTCTGCCACGCTGGAAGTAGAAGCTTCTGGAGTGTTGATTATTCTTATGCCCTTTTCCCGGCAGGCTTCCTGATCAATGTTGTCAATGCCCACACCGGGACGAGCCACAACCTTAAGCTGGGAAGCGCTCTCAATAATATCCCTGGTAACTCTGGGCTTGGAACGCACCACAAAAACGTGCTTATCCCGAATGGCCTCTTTAATCTCCACCTCATCGTGGGAGTTTAAGGAAAAAACCTGGCCAATTTCGGCCAAACGTTTTTTCATTTCTTCAGGAACGCCATGTGCACAAAGAATTTTTATCACATTCTGATCCACACTTCATACCCCCCGTCTCCAGACAATACCAAAGCATCCTCAGCAGGTAAATGACGCTTCTATACTAACATCGTTACAGGAAAGCTTCAAGCTCAAGAAAACAATTCTGGCAGGTTTCCAAGCAGTCAAAACAATTAAGATGTGGGAAAAATTCTCGCGCAGACGCCAAACGATAAAATCATACAAAAAGGAGCTGCTTATTTAGCAGCTCCTTTTTGCTAAACCAAAATAAACTACTTTGCTGAAATATTATTTTCTGAGCAATGCTGCGGTGCAGGCATCAACAAATTCCGGCACCTCTGGAGGAGTACGACCACTTACCAACCGTCCATCAATGGCTGCAGCCCAATCAGGCATGAACTTACCACCACACAGTTCAATAGAGCTGGTACAGGCTAACCAACCTGCGACCGACCTGCCTGCTACCAGATCTGCTGCCGCTGCCGGTATAGGTCCGTGACAGATAACAGCTACGATTTTGCCTGCATTATAGGCATCCTTGAGAAAGTCACGATGCAGTGCAGCAATATGCAACGGATTCATAGCTCCAGGTATCCAGAGAAGATCAAAATCGCTCATTTTGAGGTCTTCTGCTTTTATAATCTTGTAATAGCTATCGGGTATCTCCTGGAAAGGAATGCTCACTCCAAAGTTCCCAATCCTAACATCCAGACCCACCAGTGGTGGCCGAGACTGGATATAGGGCTTGAACAGGCCAACAACAAGTTCCGCTCCACGATACATGAATTCAAGGGCCGGCGAGCAAAGCTCTATATCTTCGAAGTCATCTGCTACCATAACCATAACTTTCTTTCCTTTAAGGATATTCTTGTGGATATCTACAAAGTTAGGATCAAAAACTTTGCACAGAGCCCTCAAAACAGCAGGAGCATCGACTGTGTCTCTACCAGTAATTAAGTTTCCATCAACCACTACAGGTTCATTCCTGAAATCAGCTACTCTTTTTAGCATGTAGTCTACCACCCTATTACCGGTGACTTTTTTCCCGTTTACAGCTCCTACCTTGATTAAAGGTAAAATTCCCTCTCCAATAGCTGCTACAGGAACTCCCCTGTCAACCACAGCTTTCACGAAATTAATTGCCACATCATCAGCATACATTATGTCGCCAGACCAACCACCTATTATGATCAAGGCATCGTAGTCTTCGGGGTTAGCCACAGGGAGACTAGCTACATGACCTTTACCTGGCTGAAGAACCGCAGGAGTTATTACCCTACTGCCGTTTATGCCCAATCCACTGAAACCAGCAGTACAGGTAAGGCCCCATCTACCAGTAGGCTCAACTGGTTCACCAGAACCAAAGAGTGCACGGGATACCTTCCAGAGATGGTTATTAGAAAGTATAAACTGTGGAATTCCTCCGAACTCGCCTACAAAATTGGCAAAGTAGTAAGCTTGCCAATCGCTAAAATCACAACCCACCAAAATACCTATTTTCTTACCTGCCAGAGGCCCGTTAGGCTTCATCTTACCGCCGTATTCCCCTGTCCAGGCAATTACTTCGCCGATCTTCTCAATGGTAATCCCCGTTTTTTGAGCTTCCTGAAGGAAAGAATCGAAATCCATACCCCAGCTCACTCCGACAAAACCAAAGCACAACAAACTCACCACCACTACTGCTCTCCATAACCGCCTCATCCTTTTCCCTCCTTTTGGAAAAAAATTAATTAATCAACAACCTTTGAAGTAGGTTTAACGACCTAAAAGCGGGTTGAAGGAACAACTCCTGCAGATTGAAGCCTCCACCCCCCTTCTTTTATCCCGAGTAAACCCGAAGTAAAATTAATAATCTATGCGGGTCACCCGTTTTCCCAATGTCAATTTAGAAGTATACCATATTGTATACCATTGTCAATATCCACGAACGAGGGAACAGTTGCGTTTATTGATGGTTTATATTATTTTCAGTATGACACCTAAAAGAGGTGCTCTATATGAAGCATGATCACGCCTGGCAAAACAAAAATTTTTTCTGGATGGAACCAATTGAGATCCTGAGAAAAATTGGACTGAAAAAAGGAGATGTGTTTCTTGATATTGGCTGTGGAACAGGACGCTTCACAATACCAGCCGCACAAATAGTGGGAAAAACGGGAAAAGTGTACGCAATAGATCGCTCCAGAGACGCTCTGAAAAAGCTTGAGGGAGAACTTTCGAAACTAAAAAATGTGAACTTTTCTCTAATAGAGACAGATGTAATCTCAGGCTTACCAATTGGTGATGGTGAAGTTGACTTTGCCTTTATGTCCAATGTTTTTCACGACATAGCCGCTGAAGGGAAAACCCAGAAGTTACTGAAAGAACTTGCACGAGTTACCAGAGAAAAAGGAATTATTGTTATAATTGAATTTAAAAACAGGGAAAGTCCCTTCGGACCCCCACTTTCTATGAGGCTCTCTCCCGAAAAAGTGGGAGAATTGCTGGAAACTTGGGGATTTGAGAAAGAAGATTATCTGGATGTTGGAGAATATCATTATTTGTTGACCTTTGGAAAATAAAAAGAAAGAACCCGTACAAGCGATAATGGCGATGATCTTTGAATCTGAGAGTGGTAATACTCTGTCTAACAAGATATACGAAATTCTTTTAAATAAAATTATTAATGGGGAAATAAAACCCGGTACACGACTT
>JARRBX010000027.1 GCA_029982245.1 Candidatus Atribacteria bacterium
TTACGTTCTTGAAATGTTTCCCTATCCTTCCGGTGACCCCCACATGGGGCACGTGAAAAATTACGTTATTGGAGATGTCATTGCCCGTTATTTTATACGAAAAGGCTATAATGTGTTGCATCCCATGGGTTTTGATGCCTTTGGGTTGCCTGCCGAAAATGCAGCCATACAGCACGGCATTCACCCTGCAGTATGGACCTACGAAAAAATCGATCGTATGCGAGAAGTTCTGAAGCAACTGGGTATAACTTACGATTGGAGAAGAGAAGTTATTACCTGTGATCCTGGGTACTACAAGTTTACCCAGTGGTTCTTCCTGCAGTTTTACAAAAATGGGCTTGCCTATAAAAAGGAAGGGCCGGTTAACTGGTGTCCTTCTTGTGCCACCGTGCTTGCCAACGAACAGGTTGTGGATGGTGCCTGTGAGCGCTGTGGTACCCCGGTGGAAAGAAAGCTTTTGAATCAGTGGTACTTCCGGATAACCAAGTACGCTGAAGCACTACTTGAGGATATGAAGCTTCTTGGAAACTGGCCGGAAAGAGTGCTTACTATGCAACGTAACTGGATAGGAAAGAGTGAGGGAGCAAACATCGATTTCTTTCAACCCGATTTAGGTGAGAAAATAACCGTTTTCACCACTCGACCAGACACCATTTTTGGGGTTACCTTTTTCGTGCTGGCACCCGAGCATCCTCTTGTAGAGCGACTGGTTAAGGGCACTCCAAAGGAGGAAGAAGTCCGCAAATTCAAAGAACGAATAAGCAAAAAAAGTGAAATCGAACGCACATCTGATCTTTCTGATAAGGAAGGTCTTGCTCTTGAAAAAGACGTCGTCCACCCCATCACTGGCCAGAGAATTCCCATCTGGGTTGCCGATTACGTGCTGCTTGAGTACGGTAGTGGAGCGGTGATGGGAGTACCAGCCCACGACGAGCGTGATTTTGCCTTTGCCAAGAAATATGGTTTACCGATCATACCGGTTATTCAACCTCCAGATGGTGATTGGAACGGTGAATGTTACTCCGGGGACGGAATAATGATCAACTCGGGTGCTTTTTCGGGATTGCTTTCTGAAGAAGGTAAGAAGAAAATAATCGCCTTCCTCAAAGAACAGGGACTGGGTGATGCAGCAGTTAGTTATCGCTTGAGAGACTGGCTCATTTCCCGACAGCGCTATTGGGGAGCACCGATACCGATTATCTACTGCGAACAATGCGGAGAAGTGCCAGTTCCTGAAAAAGATTTACCAGTGTTGCTTCCGGAAAACGTGGATTTCCGACCTACCGGACCCTCACCCCTGGCCCTTTGTGAGAGTTTTGTGAATACCACCTGCCCGCAGTGTGGAGGCCCAGCCCGTCGAGAAACCGATACCATGGACACTTTTGTATGTTCATCCTGGTATTATCTGCGCTACTGTTCTCCATGGGAAAAAGATAGGCCCTTTAATCCAGAACATGTGCGTTACTGGATGCCCGTTGACCAGTACATAGGGGGAGTGGAGCATGCCATTCTCCATCTTCTGTATTCCCGATTCTTTGTAAAGGTCCTCAACGATTTAGGTCTTGTTCCTTTCCGGGAGCCCTTCACCAACCTGTTTGCTCAAGGTATGGTGACCAAAGACGGAGCCAAAATGTCCAAATCTAAGGGCAACACAGTAAGTCCTCGGGAAATTATCCAGAAGTATGGCACCGATACGGTGCGTCTGTTTATTCTTTTTGCTGGTCCGCCTGAGCTTGATATGGAATGGTCAGACCAGGGAGTAGAAGGAGCATTCCGTTTCCTAAATCGTGTTTGGAACATCGCCAGGGAAATAATGTATATGCAGAGCAACCAGCAAGTCCCGATTGACGAGAACTGGATGAGAAACCTGGAGCGAAAGGTGCATCAGACCATATTTAGGGTAGATCGGGACACCAGAGAGAGATTCCATTTCAATACTGCAATCAGCGCCATTATGGAGCTGGTGAATGAGTTGTCTGAATCTCTTCGTTTTCTGAGTGAAAAAGGTGCTCACCCAGAGGAAAAGAAACTTATGACGTGGGCCCTGAAGCAACTGGTTTCCATTTTGAACCCTTTTGCGCCTCATCTCAGCGAAGAAATATGGTCACTTCTTGGAGAAAAAAGCTTCCTCTCTCTGGCTCCGTGGCCAGAATATGATGCTGAAAAAATGTTGACTGAAACAGTAACCATTGTGGTTCAGATAAACGGCAAGGTGAGAAGCAAGATTGAAGCCAATCGTGATGCTTCAAAGGAAGCAGTACTTGAGCAAGCACTGCGAGACGATAAAGTCCAAAACTGGCTCGACCAGAAAGAAATCCAAAAGGTGATATATGTTCCCAACAAGCTGATTAATCTGGTAGTTCGCTGAAAACCACATGAATTCCAACGAAAAACTAGTTGTTATCATTTTGGGAGTCCTACTTATTACTTTGTTCGGCATCTGGTGGCATCAGCGGGATGTGCCATCCGACCAGGCAGAGGTTCACCAAATAATAGTGCAGATAGAAGGTGCGGTGCTCAATCCTGGTGTGTATAAAGTAGCTGAGGGTACCCGCCTGTTTGAGCTGATAGAATTAGCTGGAGGAGCGCAACAAGAAGCGTACTTGCAAGGTCTGAATTTAGCAGCGCCTCTTTACGATGGACAGAAAGTGGTTGTTGCTTTTGCCCTTCAAGAAGAGAAAGAAAACGCAAAAACCCCTTCTCTCACTCTGTCTCTTGACCATCCTGAAACAGACCTAAAGGATGTAAAAGGAAATTTGGTCAACATTAACCTGGCCGCTGCTGCAGAGCTTGAAACCCTGCCCGGGATAGGACCGGTAATAGCGCAACGCATTGTTGAGCACCGTGAACAACATGGTCCTTTTCACTCTCTGGACGAGCTCGCCCAGGTTAAAGGTATTGGGCCTAAGAAGCTTGAAAAACTTCAAGGCCTGGTTTGCTTCTAACCCTGACTTTCCACAGATTCTTCTTTCTCTGGATAGGTGACTTCTCTTACATTGATGTCAATGCGGTTTACCTTCATGCCGGTTTTGGATTCGATGACCTGTTTGACTTCTTGCTGCACTTTCCGAGCAACTTCTATAATGGTAGCACCGATATCCACGGCAATGGAAATCTCCAGGTTGACGGATTTTTCCTTAACATCGACTTTTACGCCCTTGTTAAGCTCTCTTTTGCCAATCAAGGTGCTCAATGATGCTTGTGGTAGACCAGCCATGCCTGTTACCCCGGGTACCTTCATGGTGGTAATGGCTGCCAGAGTAGCGATGATTTCTGGAGCGATGGTGATTTCTCCCAGGACTTCCTCAGATCCAACCTGGTTGGATTGAATCTCCATATTTTGATTACTCTGGTCAGCAGGAAATTCCTGGTGTTCCTCATTCATAGAACTTACCCCCTTTGTATAGCTTTTCCATATAATATATTATCACTTTGGCTCCTAGTAGGTGTAGCACAGACCAAAATTGACAGAGGTTTCTTAATTTTCTATAATGTTTTTACTTTTTGACAAGGGAGGAATTGTAGTGACCGAGATCAAGGTTGGTCAGGGAGAAAGCATTGACGAAGCTTTGAGAAGATTTAAGCGAAAGTGCCAGCGCAATGGGATCATTTCTGAAATGAAAAGAAGAGAGTTCTATGAAAAGCCAAGCGAAAAAAAGAGAAAAAGAGCTCAGGCTGCGGCACGGAGGAAAAAGCGTCGGTGAGTTCAAACATCTCTCTGAAAGAGAAGTTAAACACAAGCATGAAAGCGGCCCTCAAAGAGGGCGATAGAATACGCCTTGACACTGTACGGCTTCTCCTTGCTGAGATCAAAAACAAGCAGATAGAGAAGAGAACCGACGATCTCGAGGAATCAGAGATTATAGCATTGCTTAGAAAAGAGATTAAAAAAAGAGAGGAATCGCTGGAATATTTTGAAAAAGCACAACGTAAAGATTTAATAGAGAAAACGAAGCGGGAAATAGAAGTAATCGAGTCGTTCTTACCTCCTCAGCTCGCCGAAGAGGAAATACGCCAAATCGCTGAAAGCATTATTCAAAAGGAAGAGAACATTTCTTTCGGAGAGGCTATGAAAGCTGTTATGAAAGAGTTACAAGGCAGAGCTGAAGGCAAAAAAGTGGCTCAGATAGTTCGGGATATCTTGGGGGAGCGTGGTTAAAAAAACTTGCGTAGTCAGCGTTACGTGAACGAGGCGCGTTTAAGAATAAATGATCTTTCAAACCTCAAAAAACTTTTTGGCGGCTTTGATGCCAATGTTGCTTTAATAGAAGAGGTCTTCGATGTTGAGATTTCGGTGGCCGAGGATTCAATAGTTATCAAGGGCAAGCAAAATGGTTCCTCGGCCCAACTTGCTTTAAAGTTTCTTGAAGAGCTGATTCAGCTTTTTCAGGAAGGGTTGGAAGTGGAGTACCAGGATCTCCAAAAGATGGCCCTGGCCTTCAAAGCTGATCGCAACGCGTGGTGGAAAAATGAGGCTGGGGAAACTATTTTAGTAACCGCTTACAATAAACCTATCAGACCTAAAACTCCAGGACAGGTAAAATATGTCCAGGCAGTGAGGAAGGCGGAAATAACCTTTTGTATAGGCCCAGCTGGTACTGGAAAGACATATCTTGCTATGGCCATGGCCTGCGCGGCACTGCAGCGAAAAGAAGTGAGTCGCATTGTTCTGGTCAGGCCGGCGGTTGAAGCAGGTGAAAGCTTGGGCTTTCTCCCTGGAGACCTTAAAGAAAAAATTGAGCCCTATCTCAGACCCCTGTATGACGCACTCTATGAAATGCTTTCTCCGGAAAGATTTCAGAAATTCAGCGACCGCGGAACTATCGAGGTTGCACCCCTTGCCTACATGCGAGGACGAACTCTTAACGACTCATTTATTGTTCTTGATGAAGCGCAAAATACTACAGCCGAGCAAATGAAGATGTTCCTGACTCGGATGGGCTTTGGTTCAAAAGTCGTGGTTACTGGAGACATCACCCAAATCGACCTTCCGGCTGGCAAAACTTCTGGTCTGGTTCTGGTACAGCATATCTTAAAAGATATTGAAGGCATCGAGTTTATATATCTTTCCGAACGTGATGTAGTTCGCCACCACCTGGTCCAAAAAATTATCCTTGCTTATGAACAATTTGAAAAGAAAGCTTCTTCAAAAAAGTAGCATCTTGAGTTTTATTAAACACGATCTACCCCTTTTTGCCAAAGCAATACCCCTTTCCTCTCTGATTTATGCTTTGGTGCTATTTGCGGTTCTCTGGATTCCTGGTTATCTTGCCAGCACCAACCTCTATCCCGGTAAAGTGCTTATTCAAGACATTGTTGCTCCCACTGACCTGGAAATAGTGGATGTGGAGGGAACGCGAAAGCTTCGGGAGAAAATGGCTTCCAGCATATTGCCAAGATATTTGGTAGATCAGGAAACAGTGCAAGAAATACAGGAAGAAGTTGCTTCTTTTTTTGTGGAACTGGAAACACTGCGTCAAACTCCACTACCAGAATTGCAGCAGGAACGGAGTAGGTTTATAGAGAGGTGGAAAATCACCTCGGGTGTTTTGGAGTGGCTTGTAGAAACGCCACTTCCAATTTACACTGCTGCGAAAACGATTTTCCTGGAACTTTTAAACGAGGCGTTATCCAAGCCGATAGCTCCGGAAAACCTGGAAGATGTGCTTTGGCAATTAAACTCTCGACTGGAAGAAAACGAACTACCTGAGGAAGGCAAAAGAGCTCTGAGTTTTCTGGCCTTTCGTTTTTTGAAGCCCACGGCTATTCTGGATGTTGAGACTATGCAAAGGGAGAGACAGGAAATCATCAGTCAGGTGGAGCCAGTTAAAAGAATCATTCCCAGGGGCGAGATTCTCATTCCCAAGGGAAGCGTGTTAACCCAACAGGATGTAGAAATGCTTCGTTCTCTGGGCTTGGGCAACTGGCAGAGAAGCTTTAGCGGGTTGTTAACGCTCTCAGTCTTGATAATTATTTGCTGTACAGCAGAGTTTTTCTATCTGAAGAACTTCACCCCTTCTGTGCTGGCCAACAAAGACCTTCTCTGGATCCGCATCCTAATTGTAGCTAGCGTGGTAGGTTTGAATACGTTTTCCACTCGGATTTCCCCTTACTTTGTGTTGCTCCCTATAATTTCTTTTGTCCTCTGTGCACTGCTGGGCAGAGAAGCGGCTTTCGGAGAAGTCATTGTTCTTTTCCCACTCCTTCTCTGGAGCAGCCACTTCTCTTTCATTCAGGGTTCTTATTCGTATCTTAACCTGCTCTTGCCCATTTTTCTGCTGCCCACGAAAATATCCCGACGGGATTTGATTAGAACAGGTTTCTTGATGGCATTTATCAATGTTCTCCTGGTGGCTCTTTTTGCCTATTATGAAGAAAAGCAAATGCTTATTCTGCTTGGAAACACCTTGTTTGGACTGATAAGTGGGATTGGCTCTTCCGTTCTGGCTCTGGGAGCAGTGGCTTTTCTGGAAAGCACTTTTCACGTGGCTTCTGATTTCCTTCTGCTGGAACTCGTTAATCCTACCCATCCCCTGCTTCGTCGGCTTATGATAGAAGCCCCAGGCACCTACAACCACAGTATTATGGTGGCCAACCTCGCCGAAGCCGCAGCGGAAGAAATTGGTGCTGATCCCCTTCTGGCCAGAGCCGGTGCCTACTATCACGACATCGGTAAGTTGAAGAGACCTTACTTCTTTATCGAAAACCAGATGGGAGGGAGAAACATACATAATCGTCTTAATCCTAATCTGAGTGCGCTGGCCATACAGAACCACGTGAAGGATGGAGTAGAGGTCGCTCGGGAATATCATCTTCCTCCGGAAATCATAGAGATCATCAGGCGTCATCACGGAAGAACGCTTATGCGCTATTTTTATGAGAAAGCCCTTCGGGAGCGAAACGATACCGTTATGGAAGAGGAATTTCGCTATCCGGGCCCTCTTCCTCGTACTCCGGAAGAGGTGTTGGTTTTTCTTGCCGACAGCGTTGAGGCAGCGGTCAGGGGAATACGTAACCCTACGCCGAGCAAGATTGAAACTGCGGTTGAGAATATTCTTCAGAATTATCTTAAGGATGGACAGCTGGACGAAGCGGATCTGACACTCAAAGACCTACGTAAGATAGTAAGAACTTTTGTTCTAGTTTTGATTGGGACCTTTCACACTCGCTTGCCTTATCCTGAAGTTGCAACCACAGGTTCTTCAAGTGAGGAAGCGCAAGCTGAGGCAGGGATAGAAAAGTGAAAGCCAGCCAAATACGAATTGTGGAATGCGGTGAATTCAATCTCCAAAGGGGTGTTGTTTCAAAAAGAAAACTTGAAAAGCTGCTACAACTGGTTTTGAAGGAAGAAGGAAAAAATCTTTCGGGAATTTTGAATTTGGTTCTGGTTGACACAGAAAAAATGCAGGAGTTAAAGGAACGTTTCTTTGGCAAAAGAGAATCTTCAGATGTCATGTCTTTTTTTTATGGAGAGGAAGAAGACCAAACGTGGGGAGAAGTGATTATTTGCATTCCTGTAGCTCTCGAACAGGCAAGAGTAGCAGGCAATTCTATCGACGATGAAATAAGTCTATTATTCATACACGGACTTTTGCACTGTTTGGGTTACGATGATAAGGAACCCCAGGACTTGCAAGCTATGAGCGAGAAGCAGGAACAGTATCTCAACGCTTTTAAAAAGCACCTACTTTTTGAAAAGTTGATTAATAAAGCTTTAAAACAGCTTGATTTGTCTTACGCGCCGTACTCGGGTTACAGGGTAGCTTCTGCCTTGCTTTGTGCAGACGGGACGATGGTAACTGGTGTGAATGTGGAGAATGCTTCTTTTGGGCTGAGCATCTGTGCTGAAAGAGTAGCAGTGAGCAAGGCGATATCCATGGGGAAGCGCGACTTTGAAGCCATTGCCATCGTTTCTGAAAAAAGGGACTTTTGCTATCCTTGTGGTGCGTGTCTTCAGGTTCTAACTGAATTCTCACCAGGAATAAAAGTCCTGCTAGCTCGCTCCAGCGAAGATTTCAAGGTCTTTGATCTGAAAGAGCTTTTGCCCCACTCCTTTTCTTTGAAACAATAAACACTGAAATGGAGGAAAAATTATGAGTTTCAAATCCGGCTTTGTGACCATTTTAGGAAGACCCAATGTGGGCAAGTCCACTTTCCTAAACAAAGTGGTGGGACAAAAGGTAGCCATCGTTTCCCCTAAACCTCAAACCACCAGGAAGTCCATTAAGGGCATCCTCAATCGCCCGGACAGTCAGGTCATTTTCGTTGACACCCCGGGCTTGCATGACCCGGTGGATAGCCTGGGTGAGTTCATGGTCAAAGAGATACAAGATGCACTGGAAGGTATAGATCTCCTTCTTTATATGACCACTCCAGAAGAGGGATGGCAAGAGGATATTCATTACCTGGAACAACTAAAAAATTTTACTAATCCTAAATTCCTGGTAATCAACAAAAAAGACCTGACCACTGAAGAAAAAATTGTGGAAATTGTCAGTTTCCTTTCCCATCACACCCCTTTTGCTGAGTCAATGGCAATTTCGGCTTTGACAGGGGAGGGTATCTCAGAATTGCTTGAAAAAGTAGTAAACTACCTTCCCGAAGGAGAACCCTATTATGAGCCTGGCATAGTTTCCGATGCTTATGAACGGGAGATAGTGGCCGAGATAATACGGGAAAAAATCTGGTGGAATGTTCATCAGGAAGTGCCCTACGGCGTAGAGGTTAGAGTTGAGGAATTTAAAGACAGAGGAGAAATCATTTATATTCAGGCCACCATCTATGTTGAAAGGGATTCCCACAAGAAAATTATCATCGGCGAAGGAGGCAGAATGATCAAGAAAATTGGTCAGGAAGCACGGGAGGAAATCGAGTACAACTGGGGCAAAAAAGTATACCTGGACCTCTGGGTCAAAACCGAAAAGTCCTGGCGTAAACGCCCTGAGGTATTGAGGCGCTGGGGCTACAAAGTGAAGTAAAAACGTTTTTTTATGCTTCGAGGTTATATCAAAGATTCTGGTATCGTGATTAAACAATTTGATGTAGGCGAGATAGACCGCATCGTTGTGGTATTTACCAAAGAGATGGGTAAAATACAGGTAATGGCTAAGGGAGCCAGGAAGGTGGGCAATCGCTTGGGTGGTGCCCTCGACAAATTTGTACTTTCGGAGTTTCTGTTTTATGCGGGTCGCTCTTTGCCAGTGGTGGTGCAGGCAGAAATTAAAAGGTCGTTCCGAATGCTTGCTCGATCCTTTGAAAAATGGCTTCTGGGCAACTACATCCTGTATCTCATTGACCAGGCCATTGAGGGAGGAAGCCAGCAGGAAAGGCTTTTTGGAGAAGTGCTGAAGATTTTTGCTTTTGCAGATGGCAGTCCCCCTAAGGCGGTCCGCAGGGGTATCTTGAAATTTAAACTGATTTTGCTTCAATGTCTGGGGTTACAGCCTCGGCTAACTAGCTGCGCAGTGTGCAACCGGGAAGGCAAAACGTTCAACTATTGGAGCCATGCTGAAGGAGGAGTTATGTGTGGAAATTGCGCCTCAAAACCTGAACTGGCTAAAAGCTGTGCTCCTATATCACAGGATATGCCTTCAATCTGGTTGCATCTTCTCCACCTTCCTTATCCCTCGCTTTCCAAGTTAAAACTTACTGGTGACCAGTTTTTTCATCTGGACGAGCTTAGTTCCCAATATTTTTCACATCACTTAAATAAAGACACCTGGAGCATCGAAGCCTTCCTTGCCAGGTATCCTGAAAAACCCACAGCAAGTGAATCAGAGAGAAGTTGACAGTCAGTATTTCTGTTGATATAGTTTACTTTTGGTGGTTTTCGGAAGGAGCTGAAAAGATGTATTTTCAGGACATCATTCTTAATCTTAGCGATTTCTGGAAGCAAAAAGGTTGTGTGATTCAACAACCCTATGACATCGAAGTTGGGGCTGGCACCATGAACCCGGCTACCTTTTTGAGGGTGTTGGGTCCTGAACCCTGGAAAGTGGCTTACTGTGAACCCTCTCGCCGTCCCACCGATGGCCGTTACGGGGAAAATCCCAATCGCCTTTATGAGCATTATCAGTTTCAGGTAATCATTAAACCTTCTCCAGCTGAGATTCAGGAGTGGTATCTGGAAAGCCTTTTCAGTCTTGGAATTAATCCCCTGGAACACGACATTCGCTTCGTAGAAGACAACTGGGAATCTCCCACCCTCGGAGCCTGGGGATTGGGTTGGGAAGTGTGGCTTGATGGCATGGAAATAACCCAGTTTACCTATTTCCAGCAGGCAGGAGGAATAGACCTTAAGCCCATTTCTGTGGAAATAACCTACGGTCTGGAAAGAATAGCTATGTACCTTCAGGAAAAGGATAACGTATTCGAGGTTTTGTGGAACCCCCACTTTACCTACGGAGACATTCGTCTCCAGGAAGAAAAGGAACACTCTGTGTATAGCTTTGACGAGAGTGACCCAGACTTGCTCTTTCAGCTCTTTGAGCTCTATGAAAAAGAAGCAGCAAGATTGGTGGAGAAGCAGCTTGTCCTACCTGCTTACGATTATGTTCTTAAGTGTTCCCATGTGTTCAATCTTCTTGAAGCGCGAGGAGGCATAAGCGTCATCGAGCGCAGCCAGTACATGGCCCGTATCAGGAAGCTGGCCAACCGATGTGCACTGGAGTACCTGAGAATGAGGGAAGAAGCAGAATTCCCTTGGACAAAAAAGGAGTTGTAGGAGAAGATGAATTCTTCTGGAAAAACTCTCCTGGTGGAAGTTGGCATGGAAGAACTTCCCTCGAGCCTTAAAGAGGAGGTTTTCGAGAAATTCGAGGAAGTCTTCCTGGATGTTTTGAGGTCAGAACAGATTATTTTTGGTGAACATAAAGTATTAGGTACCCCAAGGCGGGTTACCATCCTCTTGCATGGAGTGGAAGAGTTTCAAAGAAAACAGGTTCTGGAGGTAAAAGGCCCTCCTAAAAAAGTGGCCCTTTCGCCAGAAGGGGAGTGGCTGAAACCCGCTTTACTTTTTGCACAAGCTCAGGGAGTGGAACCCAGCTCTCTGTTTATTAAAGAAGCCGAGCGAGGAACTTACGTGTTTGCGCGCAAAGAGATTCCGGGCAAGGCGATTAAGGAAATTCTTCCTCAGGTTCTTAAAAAAGCGCTTTCATCCCTCCAGTTTTCGCGTTCCATGCGCTGGGGCGAAGGAAACGTCGCCTTTGTGCGTCCTATACGATGGTTAGTTGCGCTTCTTGATGATGAAGAAATCGTTTTTGAATTTGCAGACATAACTTCCTCCAAGTTTAGTAGGGGACATCGGTTTCTTTGCCCTGGCAAAGTGGCCATTTCCAGTGCAGAAACCTATCTGGATACCCTTCGTAAAGCTTTTGTAATAGCCGATCCTCAAGAAAGAAGGGCGAAAATAGAGGAGCTCTTGACTTCCTGTGCTCAGGAAGAAGGCATATTTTGGTTGAGAGATGAAAACCTTTTAGAAGAAGTAAACTTTCTGGTAGAATATCCTGGAGTAGGAGTAGGGCGCTTTGAGGAAAAGTATCTTACCCTACCTTCAAAGGTATTGATAACAGTTATGAAACATCACCAGCGCTACTTTGCCTGTACGGATGAGAGGGGCAACCTCTCTCCTCATTTTATGGTGGTTTTGAACCGACCTGCTGATGGAAGCGAAATCATAATCAAAGGCAACGAAAGAGTCTTAAGGGCCAGACTCGAAGACGCTCTCTTTTTCTTTCATGAAGATCGAAGGAGCTCTCTTTCTGATAAAGTCGACAAATTAAAAGGTGTTGTCTTTCAGGAATCGCTGGGTACCATGTGGGAAAAGACTCAGCGCCTAATTCAGCTGAGCAGGTACTTGGCTCAGAAACTCCATGTTGGCAAGGAAAAAGCACAGTTCTTAGAGCGAGCTGCTTTTCTTGCCAAAGCAGACCTGGCCTGTGAAATGGTCAAGGAATTTCCTGAACTCCAGGGTTACATGGGTCGGGTTTATGCCCAGGAAGATGGGGAAGCTGAAGAAGTTGCGCTGGCTATTGAAGAACAGCACTTTTCTCCATCAGAGGGAAATTATCCCAAAACGCTGGTTGGAAGCGTTTTGAGTCTAGTTGACCGGGTGGACACCATTGTTTCGAGCTTTGCCTTAGAGCGTATTCCCAGTGGTTCTGAAGATCCTTTGGGTCTCAGAAGACTGGCCCAGGGCCTTATTGGCCTCATAATAAATAAGTGCTGGTTTTTAGGTATTAAAGAGCTCATTCGCGAAAATCTCTCTCTGATTGCAGAACAGGGTTTTGTGTCTTTTGACGAAGCCGTGGTGGAAAAGGTACTGGCCTTTTTGCTAACCCGTTTGCGCACCTTCCTTTTGGAACAGGGTATCAATTACTCAATCATCAATGCAGTGTTGGGTATTCCAATCGACGATATTTACGAGGTTTACCTTCGAGCTTCAGCCTTGCAAAAGCTCTGGGATGCTGAGAAGAGTGTTTTAGAAGCAGTTTTGACTGGTTTCACTCGCGCTTACAACATAAGTAAAAATTTTGACGGAAGCGCAAATGTGGACGAACAACTCTTACAAGAGGAAATTGAGAGAGAGTTTTATCAGTCTCTTTTGCGCTTTGAAAAAAATTTTGAAAGCTCTCTGAAGGAAGGGAATTACCAAAAATTGTTTGAAGATTTCTATACTTTGGTTCCTGTCCTGGACCGGTTTTTTGAAAAAGTCCTGGTTATGGCTCCTGAGGAAGCGATACGCAAAAACCGACTTGCGCTGATGAAAAAAATAGTTCTTTTATGGCATCGGTTTGCGGATTTATCCCAGGTGGTTATTCAGGAGGAAAACGGTGGAAGTTAAAAAGGAAACGACCTCGAGAGA
This sequence comes from Candidatus Atribacteria bacterium, assembly GCA_029982245.1. Classification (GTDB taxonomy): domain Bacteria; phylum Atribacterota; class Atribacteria; order Atribacterales; family Thermatribacteraceae; genus Thermatribacter; species Thermatribacter velox. Next base: position 12,863 of record JARRBX010000027.1, read on the forward strand.
CGATTTTAACATTTTTGTAATATCCGATGGCACCGGTAAAACAGCTCTCTCGGTGGTGCAGGCAGCACTGGTGCAGTTTGAGTTACCCCGGGTGAACATTTTACCCTTCACCAAGGTTCGCCACTGGGAGACCATAGAAAACATTCTGGACATGGTGAGAATCCAAGACCTCGTGGTGTATACGCTGGTCAACGAAGAAATGGCCAGCCGGCTCCGCGCTGAAAGTGTAAACCGCGGTATTTTTGCACTGGACCTTTTGGGTCCCATTGTGGAAGCTTTGAAAAAAGCCAGTGCTCGTCAACCGAGGGGCAAACCAGGCCTCTTCCAGAGCCTTGAGGAAACTCCCAGCCACGCTGAAGCTCTGGAGTATTCGATGGAAAAGAGTACCGGCTTCAGTATTTCCAATCTTGACAAGGCTGATGTAATCGTCTTCAGCGTGTGGTATCCCCATCGGGATGAAATTACTCTCATGCTTGCAGAAAAGGGATTGAAGTGTGGATTTATCCTTCTCAACCCTGATTTACCGCTTCCTTACGATCTCGAGGAGGTGATTAGAGAAAGTTGTAAGAAAGGCGTTGTCCCGGTAGGTATTTGGATAAATGAAATGGACCTGAGCAGGGTTAGAGCAGAGAGAATCAACGCTCTGGGCCTGGACAGGCTCAGCAGGAAAGCACAACCTGAAGTAGTAAAAAAAGAACTGGATTTCGCCATGACGATATATAAAAAGCTGGGTTGTGAGATTATTGACATAACCAATTTGACTACCAGAGAAATCAGCGAGAAAATAGCAAATCTTATTAACAATAAAAAGAAGGAGGAAGCATCATGAACAAAAAGAAATACGTTTACTTTTTTGGCGAAGGAGACGCTTCAATGAAGATGCTCCTGGGTGGTAAGGGAGCCAATCTTGCTGAAATGACCCGCATCGGCCTGCCGGTGCCACCAGGGTTTACCATTACCACTGAGGCCTGCGCCCACTATTACAAGAACAACGAGCAGTGGCCAGAAGGGCTTGAAGAGGAAATCCTGGCTAATCTTAAACAACTTGAGGAAAAAAGCGGTAAGAAGTTTGGCGATCCCAACAATCCGCTTTTGGTTTCGGTCCGTTCTGGAGCACCCGTTTCCATGCCAGGCATGATGGACACTATCCTCAATTTGGGGCTTAATGACGAGGTGGTAGAAGGCCTGGCTAAGCTGACCGGGGACAAGCGCTTCGCCTACGACTGCTATCGGCGATTCATTCAGATGTTCGGCAACGTGGTTATGGGCATTGACCATTCCAAATTCGAAGCCATCCTCGACGAAGTTAAGGAAGAAGTAGGAGCTAAGCTGGATACTGATTTAGATGCTGAAGCTCTTAAAAAGGTAATCCAGAAATACAAAGAACTCTATAAAAAAGAAACCGGAGAAGACTTCCCTCAAGAACCTTATGAACAGCTCAAAAGAGCCATCAATGCCGTGTTTGAGTCCTGGAACAACAAGCGTGCAATCACTTACCGCAAAATTCATGGCATTCCTGACGATTGGGGAACTGCAGTAAATGTTCAGATGATGGTGTTTGGAAACATGGGCTTTGATTCTGGAACCGGTGTTGGATTCACCCGTAACCCTTCTACCGGAGAGAAAGAATACTACGGCGAGTATCTTCTCAATGCTCAGGGTGAGGACGTTGTTGCTGGCATCAGGACGCCCAAACCAATCGTGGAGATGGAAAAGGAGCTTCCCAAAGCTTTTGAAGAGCTAAAAAAGGTTTATGAAATTCTTGAAAAGCACTACAAAGATATGCAGGACTTTGAGTTCACTATCGAGAAGGGTAAATTATACCTTCTTCAAACTCGAACCGGTAAGCGAACTGCTCAGGCAGCAATCAAAATCGCTGTGGATATGGTCAAAGAGGGACTCATCGACAAGAAGACTGCTATTTTGAGAGTAGACCCCAACCAGCTGAACCAGCTTCTGCATCCCCAGATTGACCGCAGTCAGCCAATCCAAGTACTTGCTAAAGGGCTTCCCGCATCACCTGGTGCTGCATACGGTAAGGTAGTGTTTGACGCTGATGAAGCCGAAAAGCTGGGTAACGAGGGTGAAAAGGTCATCCTGGTCAGACCTGAAACCACTCCCGATGATATTCACGGCGTAGTTGCTGCTCAAGGTGTTCTGACCAGCCGTGGAGGTATGACCAGCCATGCTGCAGTGGTAGCTCGCGGAATGGGTAAACCCTGTGTTGCCGGCTGTGAAGCAATCAAAATTGATCT
>JARRBX010000028.1 GCA_029982245.1 Candidatus Atribacteria bacterium
TCGCCCAGTGGTGAGAGTAATCAAAGATCGAGAGGGGAGAGAGCTGGAAACACCTAAAGACCTGGACCTGATGAGTGAGCTCACGGTTTCGATTGTGGATCGACCTGAAGAGCCTCCACCTCCTTCCTCGAACATGGAAGAAGAAATTTACTTACAAGAAGACTTTTTTGATTGACTCCGGACGTTTAGAAAACAACTGCCATCGCAAATTAGGTCATTCCAGGTTACAAATCCCTCACGACAACTCGAAAATGGCAAACCGTAGCTTTTAACCAGCTCTCGGAGAGCACCCATTATATGTTCACGAATCTCTCTGCGGAGATACAAACTGTTACCATGTTTTTCACAGTAATCGTCCTTGTAGCGCTTTGCCGAATCAAAAACCTGTACGATCCTTTTCCAGGAATCAGGGCGTAGCTTGTAAGTAGAAGAAACCACTTGCACGACGAAAGGTGAGACTTCTTCAATAAGCTGTTTCCATTGCTCGGGATTATCGTTAATTCCGGGTATGACAGGGTCTAAGCGTAAGACAACCGGAATGCCACACCTGGCAAGCTTAACAATCGCTTCCTTGCGTTCCCGGGGCGAGGGCGCACCAGGTTCGAGTTTACGAGCCACCTCTTCACAGGGTGTCGTTATGGTTATACTTACCGCCGAACGCATAGCAGACAACACATCAGCATCTCTACAAACCAAAGAAGATTTGGTGAGTATAAGCACCGGAACCCCTAACTCTGAACACCAGCTTAGTATCTGCCGGGTAAGTTTGAGGTCTCTTTCCAGGGAAGGGTAAGGATCAGAAGAATTGCTCAACGTAAGGTAGCTCCCCCTCGGAAAACTTTGTAAATCCCGATACACCCGCCTGAGAAGGTCTTTCTTTTCTCTAACCCGGAAAGCTTGCGGTATAAAAGAGGTTATATAGCAGTAAAGGCAGGCATGTTCACAGCCCGTATAGGGGTTAAGGGTAAACTTGGTAGGGCAGGTGCAGAGCTCTCCTTTCCAGGGGTCAAAAGGTCTTATTAGCAGCAAGTCAAGCGCCTCCCAAGAGGTTACCTACAGGATTTCAAAACAACCAGCGAGGCTGTATCCTATAAAGAACACTTTCTGCAAACATCTCCAGCTACAGGCCTTCACGCTTAAAACTGATATAATTATAGATAAAAATTGGAAATAAAAGGGGATGGTTCGGTTGTGGAAAAAGGCTAACTGGACCGAAGTTGCTTGTCGTATTCCAGCTTTAATAGAGAAAGTAGGGGGCATATTTCTAATTACGGGGAAGGAAGGGCAGAGTAACATTATGACTATAGGTTGGGCACAAACTGGGAGAGTGTGGGGAAGACCCATGGCTACTGTGCTGGTGCGCCCTTCACGATTCACCTTTGAAAAGCTGAAAGAACACCCTTTCTTCGTCATTGCACTTCCCACTGAAGACATGTACAGCGCTATTCAACTTTGTGGCAGCGTTTCTGGTCGAGAGGGAAACAAATTCCAAAAAGCAGGACTCAGCACTCGTCATCACCAAGATTTTCCAGTACCTTCTATTGAAGAATGTGTAGGGGCATTGTTTTGCCAGGTAATCCAGGAAACAAAAGTAGATCCTGCTACCTTTCCCCAGCACATAATCCAGGAATACTACCCTCAGGGCGATTTTCACCACATCTATTTTGGAGAAATCATCAAAGCTGAACTCAAAACTTAATCTTTTTTCTCGCTATCTCCTGCCAGGACACTAAAAGCTCTGACTATCTCCATAGGCAGAGGAAATACAACTGTGGTCGCGTTTTCGGCAGCAATGTCACTAAGTGTCTGAAGATAGCGCAACTGAATAGCAATAGGATTCTGAGAGATAATCTTGGCTGCCTCAGCCAGCTTTGTTGATGCTTGGTATTCTCCCTCGGCATTGATAATTTTCGCTCTGCGTTCTCGTTCCGTTTCCGCTTGGCGAGCCATAGCTCTTTTTAACTCTTCAGGAAGTACCACTTCCTTGATTTCAACAGCTGAAACCTTTATTCCCCAGGGGTCAGTTTTCTCATCAATTATTTTTTGTAACGCCTCATTAATCTTATCACGGTGAGTAAGGAGCTCATCAAGCTCTGACTGCCCCACAATACTTCTTAAAGTAGTTTGAGAAATCAGAGAGGTCGCCATAACATAATTTTCCACCTGAGTAACCGCGTCTTCAGCATTCATGACTCGAAAATAGACCACTGCGTCCACGGTAACCGGGACGTTGTCCCGAGTAATCAGCTCCTGCTTGGGAACATCCATGGTCATCACTCGCAAATCAACTTTCACCAACTGGTCAATTAACGGGATGATGAAAAAGATTCCCGGACCTTTTGCTCCCACCAGGCGTCCTAACCTGAATATGACTCCTCGCTCATATTCTCTAACCACCTTGATAGCAGCGGAAAGAAAAATAATCACAATCAACACGATGAACGCCAGAAAAATCATTTTCCCTCATCCTCCCTTTTCTTGTTTACCAAAAGTCTATTCCCTTTCTTGCCAACTACCACTACTTTTTCTCCAGGAGTCACAAGCTCTGGAGATTCCGCCCACCATAGTTCTCCATCAACAATAACAAAGCCCTCGGGATTCAACACCTGTCTGGCAACTCCCTCCTTACCTTTCAGTGCTTCTTCTCCCGTCCTGACTTTTCTGCGCATTGCAACCAGGGCCATGGAAAGCGCAAAAACGAAGAAAGCCAAAATCCCCAAAACCGTAAATATTATTAACTCCAGAGGCAACCTGATCCCTACTTTCCTGACGTCGAAAAGTGTTAGTGAACCCAGAAAAAGAGAAATAGCTCCACCAACGGTCAATGCTCCAATGCCTGGGGTAACCCAGAGGTCCAGAGCCAGAAAGGCAAATCCCAGCAAAATAAAGATTACACCAGTAACATTGACCGGAAGTACGGAAAAAGCGTAAAAAGCCAGCAAAAGGCATATGCTCCCAAAAACTCCGGGAACAATTGCCCCAGGATTAGAGAGCTCAAAAATTAAGCCCAGAGCTCCCAAGACAAGAAGGAGGTAAGCAAGACTGGGATTCAAAAGTGCGTGTAAAATTCTTTCTCTTCCACTCAGGGGCACTCTAACAATTTTTACCTCTTTCAAAGTAGAAAGTACCTTTTCCACGACTTCTTCCAAAGAAACAGCAATGCCATCTATAAGACCAGAAGATAATGCCTCTTTCTCTCCAAGAGAGAGGCTTTCTCTCACCATTTTCTCGGCAACTTCAGGATTGCGTCCTCGGGTTTCTGCAAGCGTTTTTATAAAAGCTGCTGTGTCATTCACTATTTTTTCGCCTACTGCTTCCCCCTCCACGGTAACCGGATGTGCCGCCCCCAGAGTGGTGTTTTCACTCATAAAAGCATAGTGAGCAGCTAAAACCAAAAACGTACCCGCCGAAGCAGCTCTGGCTCCCCGAGGATAAACATAGGCCGCAACTGGAACAGGGGAATTCAGAATACTCTTAACCATCTTCCGCATTGATTCCTCAAGCCCTCCTGGTGTGTCAATAAGCAAGACCACCAGTTTGGCTTCAGATTGCAGGGCGTCTTGTAAAAGTTTCTCCAGATAATCAGCCAAGACAGGGTTGATAACCCCTGATATTTCACCGACCAGAACCAAACTACCCTGAGGCCAGGCAACACTGAAATACAAAATCAAGCCAAGCAAAATTAGCAGAGCGAAAAACCTAACAGACATATTGAATTAAACCTCACTAAAAGCATTTTAGCATAATCCCCTGGGGTGGTATATAATATCAAGAGATTCGAAAAAGAAAAGGGTGATGGTACTTTAATGAAAATACTTCTTGTTGCACCAGGACCTAACGAACATAAAAAAGTTAAGTTAGTTCCCTTCCCTCAAGCAAGTCTTCCCCTACTAGCAGCTCTAACTCCGCCCCAACATGAAGTGGTAATTGTTGATGAACGAGCTGAATATGTGCCTTTTGAAGAACAGTTTGACCTTGTAGGTATTACCGCCATGACCGCCACTTCACAAAGGGCGTATCAAATAGCTGACCGCTTCAGGGAAAAGGGCACGAAAGTGGTGCTTGGAGGTATGCACCCCAGTGCCTGTCCGGAAGAAGCCTTACAGCACGCAGATGCCGTGGTAATCGGTGAAGCTGAGGGCTTATGGGAACAGCTCCTTGAAGATCTGGAAAAGGGAGAACTTAAAAAGACATACACCAGAGAGGACTTTCCAGCTATCTATCGACTTCCTCCTTCCCGACTGGACCTTTTGAAATGTCGGTATCTTCTCAAGTACGTCTTCCAAACTACTCGTGGCTGCCCTCATGGCTGCAGCTTTTGCTCGGTATCTCGCTTCATGGGGAGAAAATATCGCCACCGGGACATAGATAACGTTATCGAAGAGGTCAGCTTATATCAGGATAAAACACGTATAATCGGTTTCCTCGATGACAATATTGTAAGCAATCCTCGTTATTCCAAAGAACTTTTCAGAGCACTTATTCCGCTTAAGAAAAAGTGGGTCAGCCAGGGGACTCTCAACATCGCCGACGATGACGAACTCATCAGTCTCGCCCAGAAAAGCGGATGTATCGCTCTTTTTGTAGGTATCGAATCTGTCAATGAAGAGACCCTGAAGAATGCTCATAAAAGTTTCAACAAAGTTAAGAATTATAAAAGATTAATCGAGAAATTTCACCAACACGGCATCATGATAATTGGTTCCTTTGTCTTTGGGTTTGACGAAGATGACACTTCTGTTTTCCAGAAAACTCTGGAATTCATTGAAGATGCGAAAATCGACTTTGCTCAATTTTCAATTCTTACTCCTTTACCGGGTACTGAAATTTTCTACCAGCTCAAAAACGAGAACCGCATTTTTACCTACGACTGGTCCAAGTATGATTTCGCACATGTAGTATACCAGCCCGCCAGAATGACGGCCGAAGAACTTCAGAAAGGGTACAACGAAGTGTTTAGAAAATTTTACTCCTGGCCTTTAGCCTGGAAAAGGGTACTGCGCAACTGGAAATATCTGCACTATTTTATACCCGCTACACTTTATTACAACTGGGTTTCCAGGCATCCCAAAGAACTTCCAAATTCGATACCTGAAGCTACTTGACAGACATGATATATTACTGCAAGGGTGTTAAAAAGTGAAAGCCTTATTGGCTCTCGAAGACGGAAGAATCTTTCGGGGTTACGCTTTTGGCGCCCTGAAAGAGGCAGGCGGAGAGGTAGTCTTCAATACCAGCATGACTGGCTACCAAGAAATACTCACTGACCCTTCATACAAGGGGCAAATTGTAACTCTCACCTATCCACTTATAGGTAACTACGGAGTAAATTCCAGCGATGTGGAGTCGGCCCGACCCCAGGTAGAAGGTCTTATCGTAAGAGAAAAAAGCTCGATTTTCAGCAACTGGCGAGCCGAGAAAAGCCTTGAAGTTTATCTCGAGGAACATGGAATACTGGGTATAGAAAGAATAGATACCAGAGCGCTCACCAAACATATACGAGAAAAGGGAGCTATGCGCGGATTTATCGCACTGGGAGATAACCTCGATGTGGAAGCACTGGTTGCCAAAGCCCGCTCTCTACCTGAAATGAGTGGTCAGGATCTCGTAAAGGTAGTTACTACCAGTAAGCCTTATCTTTGGCAGGAGAAGGGCACTTTCAAAGTAGCAGTTATCGATTGTGGGGTCAAATTCAACATCCTGAGAGAACTTGCTAAAAGGGGTTGCAGGGTGGAAGTATATCCTGCTTTCAGCACAGCCAAAGAAATTCTGGCCACAAAACCTGATGGGATTCTTTTTTCAAATGGACCCGGTGACCCAGCAGCTCTACCATACCTTGTGGAATGTGCGCAACAGTTAATTGGCAAGGTACCCATTTTCGGAATATGCTTGGGACATCAAATACTTTCTCTTGCCCTTGGCGGAAATACTTTCAAATTAAAGTTTGGACATCATGGAGGAAACCACCCCGTCAAAGACCTGTTCACCGAACGAGTTACCGTTACCGCTCAGAACCACGGTTTCGCAGTAGACCCTACTTCACTACCTCGCGAAGATGTAGAAATCACGCACCTTAACCTCAACGACCACACCCTGGAGGGCATAAGACATAAAAAACTTCCTCTGTTCAGTGTTCAGTTCCATCCTGAAGCCGGCCCTGGGCCTCACGACACCACATACCTTTTCGACAACTTTGTGAGCCTTATGGAGGAAAGCCATGCCTAAACGCACCGATATCCATAAAATACTGATTATAGGTTCTGGACCAATTATTATAGGACAAGCCTGCGAGTTTGATTATTCGGGCACTCAGGGCTGTAAAGCGCTTAAAAGCGAAGGATATCAGATAATTCTGGTTAACAGTAACCCAGCCACCATAATGACCGATCCGGAAATGGCCGATAAGACTTACATAGAGCCGCTAACTCCTCAGGTAGTTGAGAAAATCATCGAGAGAGAAAGACCCGACGCTTTGTTACCAACACTTGGTGGGCAGACAGCGCTTAATATAACCGTCCAGCTTGCCGAGCGGGGGGTGCTCCAAAAATACGGAGTAGAAACACTGGGAGCGTCTCCGGAAGCGATTAAAAAGGCTGAAGATCGCGAACTCTTTAAAGAAGCTATGCAAAACTGCGGTATTGAAGTTCTGAAGAGCGACCGCGCCTACTCGCTCAAAGAAGCTATGGAAGTTGCCCAAAAAATTGGCTTCCCCTTAGTCATTCGTCCCAGTTTCACCCTTGGCGGAACAGGAGGCGCTATAGCGTATAACATAGAAGAATTTGAAGAATTAGCCCGCAGAGCTCTGGAAAGCAGTTTGAACAGTGAAATACTGATTGAAGAATCAGTGATAGGCTGGAAAGAGTTCGAATTGGAAGTAATGCGGGACAAAAAAGACAACGTGGTTATTATATGTTCCATAGAGAACTTTGACCCCATGGGGGTTCACACCGGAGATAGCATTACCGTAGCTCCTATACAAACCTTGAGCGACTACGAATACCAGCATATGAGAGATATGGCCATAAGGGCCATTCGCGAAATTGGAGTAGACACTGGAGGTTGCAACATTCAGTTCGCTGTACACCCCCGTACCGGCCGCATGGTTATTATCGAAATGAACCCCCGAGTATCAAGGAGCTCAGCCCTTGCTTCAAAAGCCACTGGATTTCCTATTGCCAAAATAGCTGCAAAACTTGCTGTTGGCTATACCCTGGATGAAATTCCCAATGACATAACCCAGAAAACACCAGCCTGCTTTGAACCGGCTCTTGACTACTGTGTAGTCAAAATACCTCGTTTTACTTTTGAGAAATTTCCAGAAACAGAACCTGTTCTTGGAGTTTCCATGAAAAGCGTAGGAGAAACCATGGCCATCGGCAGTAATTTTAAAGAAGCACTACAAAAGGGCTTGCGTTCCTTAGAAATTGGCAAATGTGGGCTTGAAGATGTTCCAAAACTCAGTTCCTTGCCTCCAGAAAAACGGAAAGAAATCATACGAGAGAAATTGCAAAAACCCAATCCTGAAAGAATTTTCCATATCAAAATGGCCTTGAAAGAAGGCTTTTCCATCCAAGAAATCAATGCGTACTCAGGAATTGACCCCTGGTTCATAAAGCAGATTGAAGAAATAGTGGATATGGAGGAAAACCTGCGCAAAATAAAGGATTGGAAAAAAATTGACCCCGATCTCTTGCTAAGAGCCAAACAATTTGGCTTCTCAGACCGTCAACTCGCTGAACTCTGGGGAACAAACGAGTGGGAAGTGAGAGAATTTCGCAAAAGTCTTGGCATCTTTCCCGTATATAAACAGGTTGACACCTGTGCTGCAGAATTTGAGGCAAAAACTCCATATTACTACTCAACCTACCTCGAAGAATGTGAAGCCAATCCCAGTTCCAACCAAAAAGTAATAATTCTGGGAGCAGGACCTAACAGAATAGGACAGGGAATCGAATTTGATTACTGCTGTGTGCATGCTACCTGGGGGCTTAGAGACCTGGGTATAGAAACTATAATGGTTAACAGCAACCCGGAAACCGTGAGCACTGACTATGATACTTCTGATAAGCTTTACTTTGAACCTCTCTATCTTGAGGATGTGCTCAACATAATAGAAAAGGAAAAGCCTCTGGGGGTCATTCTCCAGCTTGGAGGACAAACCCCACTGAACCTTGCTAAGGACCTGGAAAAAGCAGGAGTTACCATTTTGGGCACCAGTTCTGAGGGTATTGATATAGCAGAAGACAGAGACCGCTTCAAGCAGCTTATAGAGCGATTAAAGCTGGAACAACCAAAAAACGGCATAGCCACGTCTTTCCAGGAAGCAAAACAGGTAGCCTGGTCAATTGGCTATCCAGTAATGGTTCGTCCTTCCTATGTCCTGGGTGGAAGAGCCATGCGAATAATATATAACGAGGAAGAACTCAGCGAATTCATAGAGCAAGCTGTTGAGATTTCTGCAGGGCATCCGGTGCTTATCGACAAATATCTTGAAGATGCCATAGAAATTGATGTTGATGCTATAAGTGACGGTAAAAGAGTTATCATTGCAGGAATAATGGAGCACATAGAGGAAGCAGGGGTTCACTCTGGAGACAGTGCTTGTGTGGTGCCACCTTTTTCGCTGAGCGATGAAATCATTGAAAGGATTTCTCAACACACCTATGCACTGGCTCGAGAACTCAAGGTAGTAGGCCTCATGAACGTTCAATACGCCGTTAAAGACGATACCATATATGTGCTTGAGGTAAACCCCCGTGCTTCGCGTACCATACCCTTCATCAGCAAAGCAACTGGTGTACCATTTGCAAGAATTGCTTCCCAAATAATGGTAGGCAGAACACTTGACGAAATCGGTCTTACCAGTGAAATAATACCCCATTACTTCGCTGTCAAAGAGGCAGTATTTCCTTTCAATAGATTCCCCAACGTGGATCCAGTCCTGGGTCCTGAGATGCGCTCAACAGGTGAAGTCATGGGCATAGACCGGGATTTCGGCATGGCTTATGCTAAAGCCCAGTTAAGCGCTCAAGCCAACTTACCACTTGAAGGTAAGGTGTTTATAAGCGTGAAAAATCGTGACAAAAGAAGTATCGTATATCTTGCTAAACGGCTTGCTGACCTGGGCTTCAAAATTGTAGCCACAACCGGAACACGAAAAGTCCTGATCAATAACGGATTGGAAGTAGAAGCTGTCAAAAAAGTCGGAGAAGGGCGCCCCAACATAGTTGACCTTATTAAAAACCGTGAAATACAATTAATTATCAACACTCCCTCCGGGGGTCGTTCACAGCAGGAAAGCAGCATCATCCGTAAAGAAGCCGTAATAAGAAACATCCCCTATGTTACAACTCTCTTTGGGGCAGAAGCCATGGTATACGCCATTGAACGTCTGAAAAGAAGAGAAATCGAGGTCTGTACCCTGCAGGAATACAGGGAAGAAATTTTCAAAAAATACCAGCTAAAAATCAACCTTCAGCCTAAAGACCATGAGCCTGAGTCTGTCCTTCATACTTAGAAAAATAATAAACATCGCTGCCATCTGTGGTGGCTCATATCTGGCCATTCTGTTTGCTTCGTTCGCCATAAGAAGAACTCTAATTATTACCAGCAGATTTGAAAAAAAACAAGACCTGAACCGCCGACTGAAAACAGTAGCTCCACTGCTGCAGAGTTTGGCAAAGTATGTCATAGGATTTTTTGCCGTGATACTGGTATTGCGTCAGCTTGGAGTGGATGCAGCAGCTATACTTGCTGGAGCAGGTGTAGTGGGCATAGCTATAGGTTTTGGTGCTCAAACTCTGGTCAAAGACATTCTCACCGGAGTATTCCTGCTGATTGAAGACAGCATTTCAGTAGGCGATATCGTTCAAATTGGTGACCTTACTGGCACTGTTGAAGACATCGGCCTGAGGGTAACCCGAATAAGACCCTTTTCTGGGGCTTTGGTGATTATTCCCAACGGAGAGATTACCAGGATTGCCAATTTCAACCGTGGTTTCACCCGAGCTATAGTTGAGGTAGGTATCGCTTACGAAGAAGACGTCGATCGAGCTATACAGGTCTTGCAAAACATTGCCAGCCAGTACCGGGAAGCGAATCCCTCAAAAATCCTCGAAGAACCCACCATACACCGCATCGCCCGCCTCGATTCTTCAGCAGTTATTTTAAGAGTTACACTCAAAGTAGCCCCTAAAGAACACTGGGGAGTAGAGCGCGACTTACTTTACCTTATCAAGAAAACCTTTGACGAAGAAAAGATAGAAATCCCTTACCAGAAGCACGTTGTTTTCATGAAAGACCTGCGTTGAGAACCGCTCTCTTAGTGCCAGCCTGACAAACTCCGGGAAGAAAAAAGCACTATAAAGGGTTTTCATCTAAAAGCTATTTTTACACCTTAAAAGGGGGCATGTAGCTTTGGAAGTCAACATTAAAATAGCTGGTGAAGCTGGACAGGGCATCGAAACGGTCAGTGAAGTACTGAGCAAAACCTTGTTAGAAAAAGGCTGGTATATATTTTCCACTGAGGATTACCAGTCGAGGATACGAGGGGGACACAACTTTACACAGATACGAATCTCCAACCAGCCGTTAAAAGCGATGACACAGAAAGTAGATATTCTGATTGCTTTAAACGAAGAAAGCTTTTTCCTTCACCACCAGGAATTGGGTGAAGAAGGTATTGGTATAGGCAAAATACCGGATTCACACCTAAACTCTACTAATTTCTTCAAGCTCGACTTTGAAGCGTTAGCCCAGGAAATAGGTTCCAAAGTATTCGCCAACATGATTGCAGTGGGAACATTGCTCTCTATGCTGGGATTCGAGCCAGAAATTGCTTTTCCCTACCTCGAGAAACGATTTGCAAAAAAAGGACCAGAAGTAATAATCAAAAACCAACAGGCTTTGCAAAAAGGCTCTAAAATAGGACAAAGCTTTCACTTTAGAAAAAACCTCGGTTCAATCGACCCAGAAGAAAAAGCCAGATTTATCCTGAACGGAAATCAAGCCATAGCTTTAGGAGCAATAATCGCTGGTTGTTCATTCTACGCCGCATATCCAATGACCCCTTCAACAGGCATAATGAACTTTCTGGCTGCACAAAGCGCCAAATACGGGATAGTTGTAGAACAGGCTGAAGATGAAATCAGTGCCATCAATATGGCAGTGGGGGCTTCCTTTGCTGGAGCAAGAGCCATGACAGGTACATCCGGAGGTGGTTTCTGTTTGATGTGTGAAGGCTTGGGACTCGCAGCAATGACCGAAACCCCAATCGTTATAGTTGATGCCCAGCGTCCTGGACCAAGCACTGGTCTACCCACCAGAACTTCTCAAGGAGACCTGGATTTTGTATTAAATGCCTCACACGATGAGTTTCCCCGCTTTGTATTTGCTCCTTCTACTCCTGAAGAAGCGATTAACCTGACCATCAAGGCTTTTGAGCTGGCTGACAAATACCAGGTTCCAACAATCATATTGACTGACCAGTATCTTGCTGATTCCAAGTTCACGTATTCCAAGATAGAACTTAGAGAACATCCCACCGGACCCTACTGGGTTGAAGCAAAAAGGGGTTATAAACGCTACCTACTGACTGAAAGCGGCGTATCGCAAAGAGCCATACCTGGCTTTGGAGAAGAAACCGTGATAGCCGATAGCGATGAACACGACGAGGAGGGTCACCTCACTGAAGACCTTGATATACGAGTTAAAATGCACCGGAAAAGGATGAAAAAAGAACCATTGATGGCCAAAGAGTTGTCTCAACCCCACTACCTGCCGGGAAAGCAAGCAACGCTTATTAGCTTTGGATCCACTTTTGGAGTAGTTGAAGAAGCCTGCCAGGCACTTCGAAAAGAAGGTCTGGACATAGGCCACCTCCATTTTTCAGAACTTCATCCTCTCTCGGAAGACACCTTTAAAACGCTCTCTGAATTGCCTGACCCCGTGGTGATAGAGAACAATTATCGTGGCCAACTGGCAAATCTTTTAGAGCGAAAAACACTTACCCCCTTCAGAAAGAGGATAAACAAATTTAACGGAAAACCCTTTTTCGTGGAGGAACTCCTGGCGAAAATAAAGGAGGAACTATCATGAACGAAAATGTATTTGACAATCAAGTGCCCATTGCTTGGTGTCCAGGATGTGGAAATTTTGGCATCCTTCGGTCCCTTAAGAAAGCACTTCTCGAGCTTGGGCTCAAACCCGAACAGGTGGTTATTTCCTCAGGAATCGGCCAGGCCGCCAAGATACCACATTACCTTAAAGTTAACGTCTTTAACGGTCTTCATGGAAGGAGTATTCCCGCAGCTCTGGCAATTAAAACTGTTAATCCCGGCTTGGTGGTCATTGCAGAATCTGGAGACGGATGCATGTATGGCGAAGGAGGTAACCATTTTCTCCATGCAATCCGAAGGAATCCGGATATTACAGTTATTATTCATAATAACCAGGTCTATGGACTCACCAAAGGGCAGGCATCACCCACATCTCCAGAAGGCTTTCCTTCCAAAACCCAGCCCTTTGGAAGCCTTGCTCAGCCCCTTAATCCGCTAAGCCTGGCGATATCGCAGGGAGCAAGTTTTGTAGCGCGCGGCTTCGCTGGAGATCCAGACAAGCTCGCCAAAATCCTGAAAGAAGCAATTACTTGGAGGGGACTCGCCATCGTTGATGTCTTGCAGCCCTGTGTAACCTTCAACAAAATCAATACCTATGACTGGTATAAAAAGAGAGTGTACTATTTACCCGAAAACTTTGATTGTGGCAACAAAAAGGAAGCCTTCAGCAAAGCCCTGGAATGGGGAGATAAGATACCCCTTGGCATCTTTTACAAAGAACAGAAACCTGTTTTCCAGGAGAAACTGCCGTTTCAAAAGGAAAATCTTGTTTATCGGAAACCCAGAGAAAACGCTGCAGAAATTCTTGAACAAGAACTGGAAGCCATAAAATAATCAGACGATCCGACACGGGAGGGGCAGTAAAATGCCCCTCTTCCTACTTATTCTTTGAGTGCCTCAAAACACTTGACAACCGTAACCGGTACGCAGGTCCTCTTGATAACGCCCACTGTAACACTACCCAGAAATATACTGGCTAATCCAGTGCGTCCGTGAGTTCCCATGACCAGCATATCCACATCGTTGCTTTCAGCAAATTTTGCTATCTCTTCTGCAGGGTCTCCAACCGCAACTTCAAAATTAACCGTGATTGCTTCTTTATCAATAGTGTTATCCAGAAATTCTTCATACATGCGGTTATTAAATTCCTCCACCACGTTTTCCCAGGGATTGCCCGGTTGCGAAGTCAAAGCGTTAACTTCACTAACAGTCAAAACGTGAAGAAGAGTTAATCTGGCATTAAACGATTTTGCTAAAAAAGAAGCGTAGCGAATTGCCAAGTCTGAAAACTTGGAAAAATCCGTAGGTACCATAAGATGCTTGAGTTCCAACGCATTTCCCTCCATTCCATTGGAGTTTTAAATAGTTTAACAAAACTACAAGGAGAAAGCACCTTTTTCATAGCCAATTCGACTTTGCTCCGTTCGAAAAGTCCAACTCATTCCTTAACCGCACCAAGAGTGAGTCCTCTTATGAGGTAACGAGAAGTCAGTGCCGCCAGAATAACCGGCGGGGTTATAGAGAGCAAAGAAAGCGCAGAAACTTTCCAGAAGTCCAGCCCACGAACAGTCAAAGTTCCTGCAATGACGACTGGCATGGTCATAGTATTTCTATAAGAGAGAGTCACTACAAACAGGAACTCATTCCAGGAAAATATAAAGCACAGTATATACACAGCAACTATGCCGGGTAGGGCTAAAGGAAGAGCAACCCTTAAAAACGCCTGTAGAGCTGAGCAACCATCAATAAGAGCTGCTTCCTCAACCTCCTCGGGCAACTCTCTAAAAAAGTCCATCATCAACCATATTGCAAGAGGTAAATTGTAAACCGTGTGGGCCATAATAATAGCTGGAAGAGTGTCCAGTAATCGCAAAGTACGCATGATCAGAAAGAAGGGAATAGCTACGGCGATAGGTGGGAACATACGATTGGAAAGAATCCATACTGCAATATCCTTGTTTTTCCAGCGTCTGAAACGAAACCTGGATAGAGAATAACCAGCAAACGCGCCCAGAAAAAGAACAATGAGTGAGCTTATTGAGGAAATCAAAACACTATTCTTTAATCCTCTTAAAGTACGTTCTCCTTCTGCCTCACCAAGCACAACCTTCCAGGCATAAGTAGAGGGCTTAAATTGCAAAAAGGGGAGAAAAGCTGAAGAATATTGCTCCCCAGGAGACTTGAAGGAAGTGATCACAGACCAAAAAAATGGAAAAACAGTCCACACCGAGAAAAGAACCAGTACTATCCAGGCAAAAATATAAAAACCGGAGACCCTTTTCCTCCCCATGTCAGACCTCCTTACGCAATCTCTGCAAGAGGAAAGAAGAAATCACCAGAACGATAACCAAAAAGATCCAGGAAAGACTACAGGCATAACCCAGATCAAAATATTGGAAACCTACCGTATAGGTATAGTAGGAAAGAGATTCCGTACTACTTCCAGGCCCTCCACCAGTGATACCGAAAACCAGTTCAAAAAGTTTAAAGGCATCAATCGCTCTCAAAAGAACCAAGGTAACCATAATGGGGGAGAGCAGAGGGAAAGTAACATACCTGAAAGCCTGAAAACGGGAGGCACCGTCTACAGAGACTGCATCGTATAGTTCCACAGGCAAGGATTGAAACGCCGCCAACAAACCCAGGAACATAAAAGGCGTCCATTCCCAGACATCCACAGCAATCAAAACGAAGGGGGTAAGTCGGGCATTGGTAAGCCAGTCCACCACGTTTATTCCCAAACCGCCCAGAATCACCTTCACAATGCCAGCATCAGGATTAAGGAGCATTCTCCATATGAACGCCACGGCGATAGGTGGAGAGGCCATTGGCAAAAGAAAAAGCACTCTGAAAAAATTACGAAAACGGATGCGTTCGTTAAGAATATAGGCAAGGAGTAAACCCAGAAAAAGTTCCAAAACCACAACCAGAGCTACATAAAAAACCGTAAAGCGTAGACTGTTCCAGAAACGAGCATCTCGAAAAAGGATATTATAAA
>JARRBX010000029.1 GCA_029982245.1 Candidatus Atribacteria bacterium
TGGGTGGCCTGTCACTTTCCTGGTAGTCTGAAAATTGTTGAAAATCAAAAGGTTGACTGAACTAAATCAAATATGATATTTTTTTGCTACCTTGCAGAAAAATGCCAGGCTTGAGGAGGCGATAATTATAGTAGAAATTAAGTATCGGGTAAACAACCAAATTCGTGCTAAAGAGGTACGACTTATCTCCGCAGAGGGGCATCAAATAGGTATAGTGCCCTTGAAAAAAGCATTGCTTTTAGCCGAGGAAGCTGGTTTAGACCTGGTTGAAGTCGCACCCAACGCCAACCCACCGGTGTGTCGTATCATGGACTATGGAAAGTTTAAGTATGAAAAAGAGAAAAAGGCTAAGTTGTCTCGCAAGAAGCAGAAAGGTTCGGAATTAAAAGAGCTTACTATGCGTCCCAAAATAGACGTTCATGATTACCAGGTAAAACTTAAAAACGCCATACGATTTCTCGAAGACGGGAATCGAGTTAAGTTTACAGTCCGTTTTCGAGGTCGAGAGATGGCCTTTAAAGAGAAAGGTGTCGAGCTTTTGCAAAGAATTATTAACGATTTAAAGGAAATCAGCAAACAGGAACATGATATAAAAGAGGAAGGAAGAAATCTTTCTGTAACTCTGGCACCCAAAAAATGAGGAGGAAAAAAGGATGCCTAAGATGAAAACCCATCGGGGAGCAGCCAAACGATTTAAAATAACTGCCCACGGAAAAGTGAAACGGTCTCAGGCTTACAAAAGCCATCTTCTTGCTAAAAAGAGTCGCAAAAGGAAACGCAGATTGAGAAAAGCAGTGGTACTCGCTGGGGCTGAGCAGAAAAGAATAAAAGCGGTTCTTCCTTATTGTTAAAGAGGTAGGTGAATTGGAAAATGCCCAGAGTAAAAAACAGTGTTGTTTCTCGACACAGAAAAAAGAAAATCATGAAAATGGCCAGCGGATATCGCGGGGCTCGTTCACGTTCTTACCGTCGTGCCAAGGAACAGGTTATTAAGTCTCTCGCTTATGCTTATCGTGATCGTAGGAACAAAAAGAGAGACTTCCGAAGGCTATGGATAGTGCGTATCAACGCTGCAGTTCGTCAGGAAGGGATGAGTTACAGTAAGTTTGTCGGAGCCCTTAAAAAAGCAGGTATCAATGTGGATCGCAAGAATTTGGCTAACCTTTGCATTGCGGATCCTTCTGCTTTCTCGAAACTCGTTGAAATAGCCAAAAGCAACCTTTAGTTACCATTCGAGTGGTCTGCAAAAGCTCACCAGGAGCCTGTTTTCTGCAGACCACTCGAGTTTTGTCTGGGAGGCAAAAAGCGAGAATGAAAATCCAGAATGTGGATTTTGACTCCTATTATTCTGAGTTCCTCAAGGAACTGGAAAACATTGAGGACTTATCTTCATTGAACCAGTTGAAGGGCAAGTTTATAGGTCGCAAGGGTAAAATTAATGAGTTGTTCAAAAACCTGAAAGACTTGGAGCCACAGGGAAGAAAGGTTATAGGTGGGAAGCTGAACGAACTCAAAGAAAAAATTTCCTTTTTGCTCGAGAAAAAGGCTCAAGAAATAAAAGCCAGAGCCCAGACCGAAAGGACTGTTGACCTGAGCCTTCCTGGCAAAAGGAGTTGGTGTGGTTCTTTTCATCCTCTGACTATCACTTTACGGCAAATTATAGAGATTTTCCAAACCCTGGGATTCCGCGTTGAAGAAGGTCCTGAAATAGAGACTGAATATTTCAACTTTGAAGCTTTGAATATACCTGCTGACCACCCAGCACGAGACGAACAGGATTCATTTTATCTCGAGGATAACTTTTTGCTGCGCACCCACACTTCCCCAGCACAGATAAGAGTGATGCAAAAATACCAGCCTCCCATCAAGGTCATAGTCCCTGGAAAGTGTTTTCGCAGAGACGCGTTTGATGCAACGCACAGCCCCATGTTCCATCAAGTAGAAGGGTTGGTGGTTGCAGAGAAGATATCCATGGGAGACCTTAAGGGCACCATTCAGGTTTTTACGAAAAGGCTATTTGGAGAGGAACGCGAGGTACGTTTTCGACCCAGCTATTTCCCCTTTACCGAGCCAAGTTGTGAAGTGGATATCAGTTGTGGCGTGTGTGGGGGGGAGGGTTGTCGCTCCTGTGGTTATAGCGGATGGCTGGAAATAATGGGAGCGGGATTAGTCCATCCTCAGGTCTTAAGAAATGGTGGGTATGATCCTGAACGCTTCCGGGGTTTTGCTTTTGGAATGGGTGTAGAAAGAATTGCCATGTTAAAATATGGTATTCCCGATATCAGATGGTTTTATAATAACGATGTACGTTTCCTTGACCAGTTCAAAACCTTTCGATAGGAGAAAGGCAATATGAAGCTACCCATTGCAGTATTGAAAAGGTTCTTACTGGACGATGTTTCTTTTTCACCGGAAGAATTGGCTGACAAGCTTACCAATCAGGGGCTCACGGTGGAGAGAATTTCATATCCTAAGGAGCTATTTGAAGAACGCCTGTTTTCAGCAGTGCTTACTGAGATTCAAAAAGCAAACGGTATTGCGTATTGCACAGTCAAGTGTGGTTCTGAAATCTACCAAATCAAGGTGGAAGAGTGGGGGGTACCGCCCTTAGGTAGTAAAGTAATGATTAATTTAAGCGATGGGAATAGACCTTCCCCTGTACCCTGGAAAGACGGAAAAAATGATACGCTCTTTCCCTTTCTTATAGTTATCGACTCCGAAATTCCCGAGGGAGAACCTCTGTTTGAAATTCTGATTGGAAATGACCCCATCCTGGATTTGGAAATAACCTCTAACCGAGGTGATTGTCTTTCCGTAGCGGGGCTTGCTCGCGAAATCGGGGCGGGCTTTGGATTGGAGCCTATCCTTCCGGAAGTGACCTTGAGCGAAGAAGACTGGGAAGAAGAATTTACCATAGAAAATCAGGACGAAGAGCTTTGCCCGTTTTATTCTGGAAAACTGGTCAGGGATGTTGAAATAAAACCCTCTCCCTGGTGGCTCATAAAAGAACTCTGTCTATTTGGACTCAGACCCATAAACAACGTGGTGGACATTACTAATCTGGTTATGATGGAGACCGGACAGCCTCTTCATGCTTTCGATGCCGCGCAAATTCGCGGTAAGAAGGTAATCATCCGCCGAGCCTTCTCTGGTGAAAAAATATGGACCCTCGATGGAGTAGAGCGCACTCTCAATCCTTCCCATCTGGTGATTGCAGATGCTACTTCGGCCATAGCGATTGCGGGTGTAATAGGAGGTTTGGATTCTGAAGTTACTTATCACACTTCTTCCATCTTTTTGGAGGCAGCAATTTTTGCCCCTCATTCGGTGAGAAAAACCTCGCGGCAGCTCGGTTTAAGAACCGAGGCTTCTTCGAGGTTTGAACGGAAAGTGGATCCTGGAATGGTACTATTTGCTTCCCAGAGAGCCTTGCACTTGATGCAAAGGCTGGCTGGTGGTCACATTAACAGGCAGTGGTTGCTGGCTGGAAGCCTGCCTCGAGAAAAAAGAGTCATTACCTGCAAGAAAAGGGAAATTGAAGAAATCCTGGGTTTTGAAACTTCGCAACAGGAAGTCGTTTCCATTTTGGAGCGACTTGGTTTTGAAATAAGTTTTGAAAGGCAAGATTCCTTTCAAGTCATAGTTCCCTCTTGGCGGCACGATATTACCCAGGAGGTAGACCTTGCAGAAGAGATAGGAAGAATCACCGGTTACCACAAAATTCCTGCCACGATACCCAGTTTTCCTTTCGATCCGGGAAATCCGTATCCTCACAAGAAATACGAAGAAAAAATCAGGAGTTTTTTAGTCAATCGAGGCTTGAAAGAGATTATTTCTCTCTCCCTAATTAATCAGCAGACGGCAGAAGCTATTGGTTTTAGGGAGAGATTGGTAACCATAAATAACCCCATCACCAAAGAACACTCTGTGTTACGCCCTGCTCTTCTGTGTTCTGCAATAGAGGTCATAAAAAACAACGTAACTGTAGGGAATTCCGATTGGGGTCTCTTTGAAATAGGTAAAACCTTCTCGCGTCTGGACAAGGGAGCAGATCAGCCATTTTCTGAAACTAACGCAATTTTTGTGGCGCTTTGTGGTAACTCAAGGCCATTGTTATGGAGCAAAGAAGGAGAACAAGACTTTTTCACTCTGAAAGGCTTAATCGAAGAAGTGTTGGAAATCAGTGGTGTTGGCAACGAAGACTTCGAACTTGTGCCTCGATTTTATCCTTTTCTCGAAGAGCCTTTTTCCTGCGCGCTGAAAGTTAAAGGGCGAAATCTGGGCTGGGTAGGCAAGCTTAGTGGAGAACTGGTAAAGAAGTTTGATTTCTGGGGAAAGGTTTTTGTTTGCGAACTTTCTCTCCAGGAATTGTTTGAATTGGTTCCATCTGAAAACGAGTTTAAGTTGCGAGAAATACCAGCTTTTCCAGCAGCGTACCGGGACATCTCTCTGGTAACTGATATCGATATATCGTGGCAGCAAATTCAGAGAATAATTAGAACAAAAGTGGTTTCAGAAGCTATCCCGGTTGAAAAAATAGAAATTTTTGATCTGTTTCAGGGCAAACCCCTTCCGCCTGGCAAAAAGGGAATTTCTGTCCGCATTGTTTTTCGTTCTTCCCAAAAGACGCTTGATGAAACAGAAGTTGAAGAATGGATTTCAGGCATCAAAAGCGAACTGAAGCAAGTAAAGGGGGTACATCTAAGGGAGGAATTCGTGACGTTTGATCACTGATTGGTACACCCTGATTGGATTAGTTATAATTTTGCTGAACATTGTTGTGAGTTCGGTACGGGGGTTCAGTCGGGAGTTTTTGAGTCTATGCGGAGTGGTTGTCGGAGTTATTCTGGGGTTAAGATGGGGAGCACAGGTAGCTGGTTTTTTACTGCCCGTAAGTAATGGTTTGTTGTTGTTAATAGCTGGTTTTTTACTGTTTTTTCTGCCCAGCGTTTTTGTACTCTCCTGGATCGGCATTCGCTTTCGTACCCTTTTCAAGACTCTGGGTGTTACCTGGGTTGATTCTCTACTGGGAATACCGGTTGGAATAGTCAAGGGTGTCCTCTGGGTTATAGTTATAACGGTGCTGATAGCAAACTTTCAGTTTTTGGATTTCCTGGACAGGGGAGTGAAACGCTCTTTCCTGTACAAGGAAATAACTAAGCCTTCGCTAATCTATTTGTATTCCTGGACCGCCCAGATACCGAACACCGAGCTCTTACAGGATATATTTCAAAAAGGTCTGGAAGAAGATGAAAGCACTTTCTCAAGAGATCTTGAAGAGTTTTGATTTTCATAAAATCGTTGAAAGGCTTTCTAAAAGCTGCAGTTGTGGCTTGACCCGGGAATGGGTCATGCAGATAAAACCTCTCGCTTCGAGTGAAGAAATTGCCCAGAGCTTATGGGAAGTTAAAGAGTATATGGAGATGCTAACTTTTGACACTCGCCTGGACTTCGACCAGCTTGAGGACCTGCGGGAAACCCTGAACAAGCTTTCAAAAGAAAGAAGTATTTTATACCCTGAAGAGTTAATCAAAATACTCCGTCTCTCCAGTATAGCGTCTAATCTAAAAAACACCGTTCGTTCTTTGTCTCTTGATGAGAAATATCCTTCTCTAAAAAAATATTTCCAGAAAATTGATGACCTGAGTGAGGTCAAAAGAGAACTTGAGAAGACAGTATCTCCTGAGGGCAAGGTTCTGGATACAGCCAGTGCCAATCTACTTAAGATTAGAACCAGGATCCAGCACCTTCAGGCAGAAATAGAGCAAGTAATGAGAAATTTGGTTCGACATTACTACGAAAAAAAACTATTGCAGGAGGCAATACATACTGTCCGCAGGGGAAGATATGTTATACCTGTTAAAGCAAGCCAGGCTTCTAAGATTCAGGGAATTGTCATAGATTCCTCTTCGAGCGGTTCAACCGTCTTTATCGAACCCCAACCCATTTTGCAGCTAAATAATCAGATTGAAATCCTTCGTTCTCAGGAACAGGAAGAAATACTGCGCATACTTAGCCGGGTTTCCGACCTGCTGCGCACTCAGCTCGAAGCTCTTCAACGTAGCTTTTACAACCTGGTTCAGCTCGATTTCATTAAGGCCAAAGCAACGCTTGCTTGCACCTGGAAAGGCTGTGTTCCGTCATTGAGTAAAAACCAGTTGTACATCAAAGAGGGTAGACATCCTCTTTTGGGGGAAAAAGCTGTACCTTTTGACCTTGATATAAACTCGTCACAACCGGTCATGGTGGTTAGCGGACCTAACGCGGGGGGGAAAACTGTTCTCATCAAAGCTCTGGCCATGAACGTGTACCTTACGCATTGTGGTATTCCACCAGCTCTTGGGGAAGGTTCAGTTATTCCCTTGCTCGAAGAAATATATGTGGATATAGGAGATCATCAGAACTTGGAAAACAATCTGAGCACTTTCACGTCCAGAATGTCTAAATTAAAGGAAGCTATATCTCAACTCAAACCCGATTCCCTTTTTCTTATCGACGAGATCGGAAGTGGCACCGACCCCGAAGAAGGTTCTGCACTGGGCGTTGCCCTTTTAGAGTTCCTGGCTGAAAAGGGTGTTCTCTGTGTTGCTACCACGCACTTGCCTAAAATTAAATTTGCCTTCGACAAAAACCAAAAAATCAAGTCTGCTTCTTTAGAATTTGATCCAGTTACTCTTAGGCCGACCTTCAAGCTTAAGACAGGAAAGGTTGGTAGTAGCTTTGGTATTAAGGTAGCTGAACTTATAGGCATGCCTGAGGAAATTATAAAAAGAGCATTGCAGAAAATAGACCAGGATTACTTGGTGGTCAACAACCTTCTGCTTTCGCTTGAACAAAAAGAGAAAGAAATGGAAGAGATTCTATCCAGGCTTCGAGAAAAAGAGGAAAGGCTTAGCAGCAAGGAACGAGAGCTGCACTTGCTTCAAGAAGAACTCGAAAAGAAGAGAAAAGAAGTGGTAGCGGAGTTCGCTGCCACCATGCAGGCATATCTTCGTAAAACTCAACAGGAAATAGCCAACAAGGTGGGTAAATTGCGAAAGGAAAACGCCTTGAATGAGACCGTTTATCAGGAACTTAAAGAAGTAATCGCTCAGAGCAAAAAACATCTTCAAGCTTTGCAGGTTGAGGCTGAGGAGAAAAAGAAAGCTTATGTTCCCGAAAGAGAGGAACACGTTTATCTCCCCGACTTTCAAAAGTGGGGTAGAGTAATTTCTGTAAATACGAGGAAAAAAAGAGCTATTGTGGAAATCAAGGGCCAAAAAGTAAAAGTTCCCTTGGACAAAATAGTTAAAGGTGAACTGAAGAGTGTGGAACAAGAAGAAGCTTTTCAAAACTCTTCCCCAGTAAGGGTGTCTGTCCCCTCAAAAAAGACTATTACCAACGAACTGGAAATACGCAAACTTACCCAGCAGGAAGCACTCATGGAGCTTGAAAAATACCTGGATCGAGCCCTCGTTGCTGGTTTTAAAACAGTGTACATAATCCACGGTAAAGGAGAAGGAGTTTTGCGTAAAATTACTCATGAATACTTGAAGCAGCAGCCCTTTGTAGAAAGTTTCCGTACTGGAACTCCTCAAGAGGGTGGTTTAGGAGTAACCGTGGTAAAGCTCAAGTAGAGTGTTTAATCAATGTAGCTGATTGCAGATAAAGGTTGGTTCTGTACCTTCCTTGAAAGCGGTTTTCACGCGAGGACAAGTGGAAGAAGGAAGGAGCCCACTTTTAGCACAAACCTCCAGCTCTACAACCCCGGAAGGCTTAGTAAAATCTTTGACCGGAAGATCCCGATGATAAGCTTCCATAACTTTTTTGAAAATGGGAGCAGCAACTACACCTCCCGTTTTACTGGGACCAAGAGGAGTACGATCATCATTGCCAACAAAGACTCCGCAAACCAGTTGAGGAGAAAAGCCGATAAACCAGGCATCAACGTAGTCTTCAGTGGTTCCAGTTTTCCCACCAGCGGGTCGACCAAAGTAGGCTCGCTTACCGGTACCTCTCAGGAGGACTCCTTCCAAGAGTCGGGCCATAATGTAAGCGGTTTGAGGAGAGATAGCTTGCCTAACTGAAGGAGAGTTAGAATAAATCACTTTACCATCGAAGTCTTCGACTCTAAGTATGGCTACAGGTTGCGGGATTTTACCCTGGTTAGCGAAAGCACTGTAAGCCCTCACCAGCTCAAGAAGCGTTACCTCAGAGGTGCCCAAAGCCAGAGAGAGATCTTTGCGCAACGGACTCTGTATACCCATTTTCCTTGCATATTCGATAACCCTATCAATGCCAACTTCCTGGAGTAGCTTAATGCCTACAATGTTGATGGATTCTTCGAGCCCTTCTCTTAAGGTTACTTCACCTCGAAAGCGACGGTCATAGTTTTGAGGTTCCCATCCATTGGGAAAAGTGATTGGTTCATCGACGATGATGCTACTGGGTGTAAAACCACTGTCCATGGCTGCAGTATAGATGAAGGGCTTAAAAGTAGAACCGGGTTGACGATGTGCCTGGTAGGCACGGTTGAACTTACTTTCCTGATAGTCTCTGCCGCCAACCATAGCTTTAATGAAGCCTGTAGCAGGGTCCATGCACAGTATGGCCCCCTGAAAACCACTTTCCAGAAGTGCTTCCTTTGCTTTTTTCTGTAAATCAAGGTCCAAGGTAGTGTATACTTTTAGGCCTCCTCCAAAAACCATTTCTTCGTCATAAAGCTTTAAAAGCTCTTTCAAAACAAAATCGACAAAATAGGGGGCTGGTGAGTGTTTCTTTTCAAGACCCGCAAGTACGATGGGTGTTGCTAAAGCCTCTTCCTTCTGTTTCTGGGTAATAAATCCCAACTCCTGCATTCTTTCCAGGACCCTTCTTTGCTGTCTCTGCGCTGCTTCGAAGTCAATATAAGGGGAAAAGTTGTACGGTGAACGGGCTATCCCGGTTAACATGGCACATTCGGCAAGATTCAGCTCGGAAAGGTCTTTCCCAAAGAAAACCCGAGCAGCACTCTTGACTCCATAGGCACCATGTCCAAAGTAAATCTGATTCAAGTAGGCTTCAAGTATCTTTTCCTTGGGATACTTTTTTTCCAGCAGAATGGCAAGCATGGCTTCTTTGATTTTTCTATCGAAAGTTTTTCTAAGTTCCAGAAACTGGTTTCGGGCCAGCTGTTGTGTTATCGTGCTTGCTCCCTCAGCTCCCCAACCTCTTTCGATGTTAGCCAGAAAGGCTCGTACAATACCCGTTAAGTCGACACCGGGATGAGAATAAAAGTGCTGATCCTCGCTGGCAATGAACGCTTTTTTTAAGATTTCTGGTATTTCTTCAAAACTGGCAAACTCGCGATTTTCCACAAAAACCTCGTCCACCAGGCGACCTCTTGCATCGTAAATCCGGGTGGTGAATTTGGGTCGGAAACTGTCAATCTGGGCGGATACCGCTTTGAGCTCGCTTCCCCAAAGAAACCAGGCCAATCCCACAGCAACAATCCCGGTTAACAAACCCACCAGAAAAGAAGCAAATACCCACCGCAAAAATGACGTAGATTTTTTCTTTTTATTGTTCTCTCTTTTCAATTTGGTTCGTTCTTTCAAGAATGTTTTTTCTATAATATATTAAACTCAATCTCAGTCAATGGAGGCAGCGTAAATGAAAAAATTAATTCGAGCCGCTTTTATCTGCGCCATTTATGTTGTTCTCACTGTGCTTCCTCCTTTCTACACTCTTTCCTATGGACCAATCCAAGTGAGAGTGGCGGAAGCTCTTACTGTTTTGCCTTTCATTTATCCTGAAGCCATCTGGGGGCTCACTCTGGGATGTTTGCTTGCCAACCTTGCAGGTAACATAGGGATATACGATGTCATTTTTGGAAGCCTACTCACCTTGCTTGCTGGATACCTGACTTCTCGAGCACCCAGGGCATGGCTTGCTCCACTACCTCCCATTTTTCTCAATGCTTTTGGTGTGTCTGCCTACCTCGCTTTTATTTTGAAAGTGCCTTACTGGTATTCAGTGGCTTATATCATGCTGGGAGAAAGTATCGCCTGTTTGGCTATTGGATATCCTGTGTTGCATTTCTTAATGAAAAGAAATAGGTCTCACTTTAGTAAATAATTTCAACTGCGATCAGCTTTTAGCTGAGACGATAAATTTGCATTAAGACAAAAATTGCCTTAAAATATTGTGCGAGACGTCCTTTGATTTCAAAAGAGTGGGTTACGGCCCACTCTTTGTTCTTTTTTTGTGACGTTCGCCAAGGGCAGGGTTTAACCTCATCAGACAGGGGGTTAGCATGAGTAGAGAAATATTTGAGGCCATAGAGCAGATAGAAAAAACTAAAGGCATTCCAAAAGAGACCCTTAAGCAGGCTGTGGAAGCCGCACTTTTGTCAGCATATCGCAAGAATTTTAAGAGTTCCCACAAAGGAGTATCTGTAGTTATTGACCCGGTGAGTGGAAGAATAAAGGTGCTGGCCAAAAAACTGGTGGTGAAAAACCCTAAAGATCAGGCAACCGAAATTTCTCTAACAGAAGCCAGAAAACAGGGTCTGGAGGCTGACATTGGAGACTGGGTTGAAGTGGAGATTACTCCCCATAACTTTGGAAGAATCGCTGCCCAAACTGCGAAACAGGTGATTTTGCAGCGCATTAGAGAGGCTGAAAGAGAACTGATTTATGAAGAATTTTATGAAAAAGAAGGAGAAGTGATTACTGGTCTGATTAGCTATCAGGAGGGAAACAACATCATAGTGGATCTTGGGAAGACCACTGGTATTCTTCCTGCTCCAGAGCAGGTTGTATCTGAAATATACCGTCCTGGAGGGAGAATGAAGTTTTACATTGTAGAAGTGCGTAAAACTACCAAAGGACCAAAAATCATTCTTTCCAGGACACACCCTGGCTTGGTGCGGAGACTTCTGGAGCTCGAAATTCCCGAAATTCACG
Organism: Candidatus Atribacteria bacterium; assembly: GCA_029982245.1. Taxonomy (GTDB): domain Bacteria; phylum Atribacterota; class Atribacteria; order Atribacterales; family Thermatribacteraceae; genus Thermatribacter; species Thermatribacter velox. The sequence continues at coordinate 10,926 of JARRBX010000029.1, forward strand.
ATGGGCTGGTTGATATAAAAGCGATAGCCAGAGAACCTGGAGTAAGGTCTAAAGTGGCAGTTGAGGCACGCGATAAAAAAATCGACCCTATTGGTGCCTGTATTGGCAACAGAGGGTCTCGAATAAGGAGCATAATAGACGAGTTACGAGGAGAAAAGATTGACATTATTTTATGGAGCGAAAGACCAGAAGAGTTTATTGCTGAAGCCCTTAATCCTGCCGAAGTAAAAAGGGTTGAGCTTGACGAAGAGCAACGGATTGCTACGGTATACGTAGACCAGAACCAGCTTTCCCTGGCTATTGGGAAAGAGGGTCAAAACGCAAGACTTGCGGCAAGAATAACGGGATGGAAAATAGATATTAAGGGAATACCTGCTGGCGAGAAAGAGGAGATTGGTGATGGCGAAGAAACGCAGGATACCTCTTAGAATGTGTGTAGGTTGTCGTGAGAGAAAGCCTAAAAAGGAACTAATAAGGATAGTGAAGACCCCCCAGGGAGAGCTTTTGGTAGACGATACCGGCAAAAAAGCAGGTAGAGGAGCCTATGTGTGTCCTAAACCAGAATGTGTTGCTGGGATAAATCTCAAAGGAATTTCGCAGGCTTTGAAAACAGAGTGCTCCCAAAAAGAATTTCAAACACTGATTGAAAATCTTAAAAAGCATCTACTAACAAACTCTCTGGAGGGAAAGGAGGTAGAAAATGCCCAAAATAAGGATATACAAGATTGCTGAGCAGTTTGGGATACCTACCAGTGAATTAATTGACATTTTAAAAGACCTGGGTGCCGAAGTTAAGAACCATATGAGTTCCATTGATGATGACCTGGTGGAACTTATCAAGGAAGAAATAGATTATCGCCGGAGAAGAGCAGAGGAACTACAAAAAAAGAAGGAGCGCACCATAACTATTGACGTGCCAGTTACCTTGCGAGATGCTGCCAAACTGTTTAACCAGAATCTTGACGATATCATCATTCGCCTTGCAGACTGGAACATCATTTTTGACACTCGAAATCCTTTACCTCCCCTGGCTCTGGAAAAACTGGCTCGAGAGCAGGGTTGGGAAATAGAGTGGAAAGAAGACGTTAAGAAGAAAATTCTTGAGGCTATAAGCTTTGAACCTCAACCTCGCCCCCCAGTAGTGACTATACTGGGTCATGTGGATCACGGAAAGACCACGCTTCTGGACGCCATTCGAAAAAGCAGAGTAGCGGAATCCGAGCTTGGAGGTATAACCCAAAAAATTGGAGCATATCAGATAGAAATCAATGGCCAGAAAATTACCTTCATAGATACTCCAGGACACGAAGCGTTTACCTCCATGCGAGCCAGAGGCGCCCAGGTTACCGATATTGCTGTTTTGGTGGTCGCTGCAGATGATGGAGTTATGCCTCAAACTGAAGAAGCAATCCAGCATGCACGCGCAGCCGATGTTCCAATTATTGTAGCTATTAACAAAATCGACAAACCAGGGGCAAACCCCGACCGGGTTAAGCAGCAGCTTGCCGAAAGGGGACTGGTGCCCGAGGAGTGGGGAGGAGAAACAATATGTGTCAATATCTCCGCTCTTCAGAAGAAGGGAATTGCCGAGCTTCTGGAAATGATTCTGTTGCAGGCAGAACTTCTGGAGCTAAAGGCCAGAAAGGAAGGGCATGCCGTAGGGACCACTATTGAATCCAGAATAGATCGTGGTAAAGGTCCGGTAGCAACAGTTATAGTACAGGAAGGTACCTTGAGAGTTGGCGATTACTTTGTTGCTGGCACCACGTGGGGTAAGGTCCGCTCCCTTTTCAACGACCTTGGAAAACCGATAAAGGAAGCGGAACCATCAACTCCTGTGGAGGTGGTCGGTTTTACTGACCTCCCACCTGCGGGAACAAAGCTAATGGTTACCGAAAACGAGAAAATAGCCAGAATTATTGCCGAACGGAGAGCAGAAATAGCAAGAGAGAAAAACCTTAAGACCCCCGAAAGGGAACTGATATCGCTCGAAGAGCTGTTTGCCAGAGAAGAGGGCAAAACCAAAGAAGTAAATTTATTACTTAAAGCTGACTTTCAGGGTTCCTTAGAAGCGGTGGAGAAAGCAGTTTCGCAACTCAGCACTGATGAAGTGAAACTGAACGTGATTTATAAAGGGGTTGGCAATGTAACCGAAGCTGACGTAATGCTTGCTTCAGCTTCTTCGGGAGTTATCATTGGTTTCAACGTGAAACTCCCCAACGAAGTGGCAAAAACAGCAAAGAGAGAAAAGGTGGACGTGAGAACTTACCGGATAATCTATGACCTGATAGAAGATCTGCAGCGAGCTATCCAGGGGATGAAAGAACCCATAAAGGTGGAAGAAGTAATAGGCAGAGCCGAGGTCAGGGCTGTCTTCAAGATTCCCAGAACTGGAACAGTTGCAGGTTGCTATATAATAGATGGTAAACTGGAGAGAAACGCTCTGGTCAGGGTAATCAGAAACGGGGAAACCATCCAAGAAGGGCTAAAGATTAGTTCGCTCAAACGATTTAAGGACGATGTGAAAGAGGTAACGCAGGGATACGAATGTGGTGTGGGCCTGAATCAATTTGAGGATTTTAAAGAGGGGGATATACTGGAAGCTTATCTCATTCGTGAAGAAAAATGAGAGTGGGTGTTTGTCAAATCAACATTTTTATTAACGAGAGCTTTTCTCTTAAAGACAAAAGGAGAGTCATGAATTCTGTAAAGCAGCGATTGCGCAATAAATTCAATGTTTCTGTAATCGAAGAAAGCAATGGAACAAATCATAAAGAAGGCGTTCTTGGTGTTTCCTGCATTGGAATTGACGAAGCTGGTGTGCGGAATCTTCTCGAGCGGGTTGTTCTGTTTCTGGAAGATGACGGGCGTTTCGAAATCACTGGCCTGAATACGGAGATATATTGACCAGGTAGTGTAGAACCATTAAGTGGTCGCAAAAAGCTAAAAGAAAAGTCGTGGTGAATTTGATGAAAGAACAGAGACCTAAACGGGTGGCTGAGCTAATAAAGCGAGAGATATCTAAAATATTGCTCTCCCAAACCAGTGACCCTCGCCTCAAGCGCTTTACCATTGTAAGGGTTGAGGTAAGCCCGGATTTGAAGTTTGCCAAGATATTCATCAGCTCCCCATTTGCGGAGGCAAATTCTGAGGAGCAGTTCAAAGCTTTGCAGAAAGCACTGGGTTTCATAAAAAGAGAGCTTTCTAAGAGATTGGTGATAAAATCTTTGCCCGAGATCCAGTTTGTGCCAGACTCCACTCTGGAAAAAGCCTTTCAGGTTGTAGAACTTATAAAACGTATTGAAAAGGAAGAGCATAAAGATGCAGGAGACGTTTCGGAAAGTAGCTGATGTTTTTAAGAAGAAAGATTATTTTACAATCACTTCTCATCAAAACATAGATGGTGACGGCATTGGGTCAGCGCTGGCTGTTTATTTTCTCTTGAAAGGTCTTAATAAAAAAGCCAGAGTTATTTATGACGCTCCTGTTCCTTATTTCTACGAGTTCCTACCAGGTGTAAGTTTCATAGAGAAATTCGCGGGTTCTGATTTTAAGAAAGAAGTCCTGGTAGTCGTTGATTGTTCCAATTTAAAAAGGACTGGTCAAATAGCCGAGACGGCCGGTAATTATCAAATTATTGTTAACATTGACCACCACCCGGATAATCAGTATTTTGGCAATGTAAACCTGGTGGACCCTGAGGCTCCTTCGTGCAGTCTGCTTCTGTACAAATTGATTAAAGAAAATAACTTTGTGCTCACCAGAGAAATAGCGACCAGCATTTTGACCGGGATCATCACTGATACAGGCAACTTTCAATTTGTGGAGATGAACACCTATTTGCTTGAGGTACTAAGCGAGTTGACTCAACAAGGAGCGTCTTTGTCGCAGATAATCAAGCACGCTTTTCGGTATCGCAAATT
>JARRBX010000030.1 GCA_029982245.1 Candidatus Atribacteria bacterium
ACTGCTCAGGTTTTTCGAGTGCGGGGTCTGGTTGAAAAGCCCGACCCGGAATGCGCTCCTTCCAATCTGGCCATTGTGGGAAGGTATCTCCTTCCGCCTTCAATTTTTGCAATTTTGAAAAATACGCCTCCCGGAAAAGGAGGCGAAGTCCAGTTAACGGATGCCCTTGAAAAGCTTCTTGAGGAGGAAGAAATCTGGGCTTTGCGCTTTAGGGGAGACCATTTTGAAGTGGGGAGTAAGCTCGGGTATCTTAAAGCCAATATTGCTCTTGCCTTAAAAAGGCAAGAGTTGGCACCAGATTTGTACAGATTTTTAAAAGCATTTTTGAGTGATTCTCAAGAAGGAGGTTGATGGCGTATGGCTTTTGAAAAGGTAAGCTATGCTGGATGGGAACAGTGTGTACGCTTAAATAATCAGCAGATAGAGCTTGTGGCAACCCAGGAAGTTGGCCCCCGAATCATCCGTTTTGGATTTCGAGGGGAAAAAAATGTTTTTGGAGAGATAGCAGCCGATTTGGGCAAAAAAGGTGGTGAAGAGTGGCGGCTTTATGGAGGACATCGCCTCTGGCATGCCCCGGAAGCCAAGCCTCGCACTTATTATCCTGATAATCAACCAGTAAATGTTTCGGGAGAAGAGAATTTGCTGGTTTTGGCGCAACCCGAGGAAAAGACTACTCACCTTGAAAAGAGAATAATCCTGGAAATGGATGAAGAGGAAAATCATGTTAAAGTAACTCACCAGATCTTTAACCGTGGTTTGTGGGAAATCGAATTTGCGGCCTGGGCGCTCAGTGTGATGTGTCCTGGTGGATTTGCTATTGTGCCCCAGGAACCTTTTGCTTCTCACCAGGAATTGCTTACTCCGGTAAGGCCGGTGGTTCTTTGGGGTTACACTGATATGAGTGATCCCCGCTTCAGGTGGGGGCAAAAGTACGTCACTCTCAGGCAGGATCCGCAGATTGCTTCACCTAACAAAGCTGGATTTGGCAATACTCAGGGATGGGCGGCTTACTGGACAGAAAATTTTGTTTTTTTAAAGCTCTTTTTCTATCAGCAGAGAGTAAAGTATCCTGATTTCGGCTCCACAGTAGAGGTGTTTACCAATGGTGACTTTCTGGAGCTGGAGACCCTGAGCCCGCTCTGCAGAGTTTTCCCTGGAGAAGCGGTGGAACATGTAGAACACTGGTTTCTTTTTAAGGTGGAAGAACCTTTCCAGGACGACGATTCTTTTATCGATGCGACTTTGCTTCCACTTGTAAACCGGGCCTGGAAAAAAATTAAAGCCTGAAACACAGGGAGGTGTTCTCTTTGCAGATTTCTTTCTGGGGAGCGGCTCGGGAAGTTACCGGTTCCTGTTATCTTCTGGAGGGTGAGAAGCAACGTTTTCTGGTGGACTGCGGTATGTTTCAGGGCCGGGGTGAACACCGCAATGAACAACCCCTGCCTTTTCCGGCCCAGAGTCTGGATTTCGTCATCTTAACCCATGCTCACCTGGATCATTCAGGAAGAATACCGCTTCTTGTAAAGGAAGGTTTTCGGGGAAAAATCTATGCTACTGCTCCTACCATAGAGCTCTGTGAGATTTTATGGTTGGACACGGTAAAACTGATGCAGGAAGAAGCTGACCGCTTGAACCGTAAAAGGAAACGTGCCGGTCAGGAGCTGGTGGTGCCTCTTTTTGGGGAACAGGAGGTGCGAGAAGCCCTTTCCCTGTGCGAGCCGGTGGGTTATGACCAGCTGATGCGCCATGGAGAAGTGGAGTTTGTTTTAAGAAACGCGGCTCATATCCTGGGTGCAGCGCTGGTAGAATTGTGGTGTTCTGGAATTAAGCTGGTTTTTTCTGGTGATCTGGGACCCTTTGATAACGTTATGGAGGGTTCCCCTCCGGTGATTGAAGAAGCCGATTATGTGATTGTGGAGTCTACTTACGGAAATCGCAGGCATCGTTCTTTGGAAGATACCCGATCTGAGTTCAAGGAGGCTGTCTTGAGTGCCCAGAGTGGAGGAGGGAAGGTTCTCATTCCCTCTTTTGTGGTGGACAGAGCACAGCGCATTGTTTATGAGTTGTCTCTCCTGAAAGACCAGGGCCTTTTGGACCTTCCCTGTTATTTTGATAGTCCCATGGGTGAGAAAGCGACGCGATTGTATGAGAAGTACCTCTCTTTGCTCTCCGGGGAGATTGAACGCTATGTTTTGCAGGGTCGTAACCCTTTTCATCTTTCTGGCTTAAAATATGTGAGTACGCCTGAAGACTCGAAAAGCATAAACGATATTGACCGGGCTCTGGTGATTGCGGGAAGTGGTATGTGCAATGGGGGACGTATTGTGCACCATCTCAAACATGCTCTGTGGAGAGAAAACACCAGTTTGATTTTTGTTGGGTACCAGGCTCAGGGTACTCTGGGAAGAAGGATTGTGGACGGTGCCAGGCTGGTCAGAATCCTGGGTGAAGAGGTTGCGGTTCGAGCAAAGGTTTACACCATCAATGGTTTCTCAGCGCATGCTGACCAAAAGGACCTTTTGCGCTGGACAGACTATTTTAAAAATCAGCCTCTCTTTGTAGTGGTCCATGGTGAAGAGAGTGTTGCTGAACAATTTGCCCTTTTGCTGCGCGAAAAGGGTAGAGAAACCCTGGTGCCTCATTTTGGTGAACGTTTCGACCTGGTAGCCAGAGAAACAGTGGCTGTACCTTCTGAAAAAACCGTTTCTGTTTCTCAGCGCTTTCTTGAAGGAATAATGGAAGAGGTTACCAAGCTCCAAGAAGAAATTGCTGACCTGGATCAGGATACGGAAGCCCTGGTGCGCTCTGCCTATCTTCTCTTGCGGGAAGCCACACGTCGAAAAAACAAGGCTCTTTAACCAATGAATTCCCGCAATATGGAATTGGAAGGAACCAGTGAGGGGCTAAGGGGTATAAAGTGATTAAGAAAGCTATATAGCCGGTAGGCTTCGATGTATTCTTCCTCTTCAGGAGTAATACCTCGCAGCAGGCGTTCTGCAAAGGTTCGCAGGATGCTCAGCTCGTATATAAGCGAGGAGTTAAACATCAAATCGGCATCTTCCTGAAAAGGAAAGATGAATTCTTCTTCGCCCCTGCGGACCGCAGGCCACATTTTGAATACTTCCTGAGCGCTACTGTTTCTAAACTGATTGTCACGGACCAGCCTTCGTACCAGGCGACAGTCGGTGGTGGAGATGCGGTTGTGGTCGTCAAGGTTAATCTGGGTTATGGCACTTACGTATATTTTGAATTTCTGCTCTTCAGGTATTTCCTGACTGAGCAGGGGATTTAGAGCGTGCAGGCCTTCCACCACAATTATGCCTTCGGGCTCCAGCTTGGTTTTCTGGCCGGTTCGTTCTCGGCTTCCAGTTATGAAATTGTAGCGAGGTATTTCCACTTCCTGACCTTCAATTAGAGCTGCAATCTGGTTTTTAAAGAGTTCAAGGTCCAGGGCTTCGGGGCGTTCCCAGTCTGCAAGTTTTTTGTGTTTGAACTCTTGGTGAGAACGAAAATAGTCATCGAGAGAGATGGTAATAGGATTCCAGCCGTTGACCCTGAGCTGAGTGTATAGTCTGCGGGCAAAAGTTGTTTTTCCAGAAGAGGAAGGCCCAGCTATGAGTACCAGCTTGAGAGCCCCCCGGCGCTGAGTTATAAAATCTGCAATTTGGGCTATTTTTTTCTCATGGAGTGCTTCCGAGATGGAAACAATTTCTTTACCTTTGCCCTGGACTATGGCCTGATTTAACTCACCCACGTTTTCTATCTGGACAATCTCCGCCCATTGCGCTGATTCTTGAAAGATCTGGAAAAGTTTGGGTCGAAAAAGGTAAGGAGGCAAGGTATCCAGGTTGGAAGATGTGGGCAACTGAATAATAAAGCCGGGTGGTATCAACACGAAACCAAAGCTTTTCAGGTATCCTGTGGAAGGGCACAGGGGTCCATAATAGTAGTCCCGATAATTTTCAAGGCAATAGGTAGGTACGGTTTCTATGCGCCAGTATTTGAAAAGCAGAGTAAGGTCTTCTCGTTTCTGGGCACTGTAGGTTTGGAAGGCCTGTTCCCAGCTCATTATTTCCTTTTTGAAGGGGCGGTTCTCAGAGATTTTTTGCCGCATTTTTTGCTCGATGAGTGCCATTTCCTGCGCAGTCAGGGTCTTGCTTTCTCTCTCTATCTTACAGAAAAGCCCATCTCCGATGGAATGGAGGACCTTTAGACGGGCATCCGGAAAAACTTCTTTGGTAGCCCAGCCCAGAAGAAAGAGCAGACTTCGGGTGTAGGTTCTTTTTCCTTCAGGATGTGCAAAAGAAAAAAACTCTACCTTACACTCTTCTTTGTCGATTGTGGTGTGTAAATCAACCAGCTGTCCATCGAGCTGGGCTGACATTATCTGGTAAAATGTTTCAGGATAAAGATTCTGAGTAATCTTGAGAAGCGTTGTTCCAGTGGGAAACGTGAAATACTGGTTTTCGTTGACAACCAGAACCCGGGATTTTAAAGTTTCGTTGACCATTTGGTATTCCTCTTTTTTCGTGTTGGCATTATTTTAAAACAAAAACGGTAGAGGGTGAAGTCTTTTGGAAAAAAGAGTGTATCACCTTGCTCTGAAAAAAAATGACCTGGCAGGGGCCAGGATAGCTCTTATTCCTGGGGATCCCTGGCGCTGTGGTGTTCTGGCATCTGTGTTCCGGGTGCAGAAAGAGCTGGCCTTTCATCGTGAATTCAGGAGTTTCTGGGTTCAGGATGAGGGAGAGCCAGCACTAATTGTCTCTTCGGGCATAGGAGGTTCTTCTCTTTCCATAGCCGTTGAGGAACTGGCCCAGTTGGGGGTGCAGTTTTTTTTACGGTTGGGAACCTGTGGGGCTATTCAGGAGCATATTGCTCCTGGAGAACTGATTATTAGCGAAGGTGCGGTGCGTATGGACGGCGCTTCCCTGCATTACGCACCTCTTGCTTATCCTGCCTGTGCGAATTGGGGGATGGTTAAGCTACTTCGTGAGGCCTGCCTGAAGCTGGGTTATCGTTTTCATACCGGCATTACCTGTTCTTCAGCAACTTTTTATCCGGGTCAGGAACGTTATGATACTTATTCTGGTTATGTTATTCGTGCTCTTCAAGGTAGCCTTGAGGAATGGAAGCGTCTGGGTGTTTTGAATTATGAAATGGAAACCGCTACCCTTTTTACCATGTGTAGAGTTCTGGGTCTTCAAGCAGGAGCGGTATGTGGGGTCCTGGTGAATAGGAATAGCACTGAAGAAGTTGATTCCTCTTTGGTGGAGAAAGTGGAATTAAAGTTGGCCCTGGTAGGTAAGGAAGTAGTCAACGCACTTTCCGGCTGGCCCGATTGAGAGGGAAGGGACATGCCTGTACATTCTCTGGTTGTTTTTTTGTACGAGCGGAATATGTTTTTGTTTCTTCTGGTTTTTAGTCTGGTGCTGGGTGTTTTGCTGGGATTTTGTTTTGGAAGAATACGACGGTTGCTTTTTGCAGTAAGTACTTTTCTGGTGGTTTTCTTTTTGATAGGGTATGTGTGGAGCCGTTTTGCAGGGAGAACTATTACTCTGCAGGAGATGCTGTCTACATGGTATACTCTACGGCTTTTTCCCTGGCCAGTTCTGGTTTTCCAGTTTCTGGTAGCCGTTGCTTTGGGTCTTCTGGTGGTCTTGCGACGTGGTTTTTATCCCTTAGGACGATTTTGTACGGTGCTTTTTCTCTCTTTGCAACTTGTGTATCTTCTTGTCTGGTTGGGGCGTTGGGTGGATGTTTTGAGGCCTCTGGAAAGAGCTCCTTTGGAGTTCTTTTTGTGGGGTATTTTGTTGCTGAGCGTGTTGAGCTTGGCCTGGAAAAGAATGGTGGTTCTTGTAAGCAGTTTTCTGGCGAGCGCTCTTTTTATGGTTGCCTATTTACTGGTTTTGGAGTGGGGAAACTGGCTTAACCTTTTTTGGGGGAGTACACCTTTTCTGGCTTTTCTTTTTCTGGGACTGGCTGTGGTTATGTTCAGCGCCGAAGAAAGGGCGTGAATAGGGTATGGAAAATAGAGATTATGCAGTTCGCCTGATGGTTGAGGATACAGCGGTGGTGGGATATGTTGCTCGCACCACTTTTCTGGTGGATAAAGCGCGGAAACTGCATGCTACCTTCCCGATTGCCACTGCTGCTTTAGGTAGAGCGTTAACTTTGGCTTCCCTGATGGGAATAGGGCTTAAAGAGAATCAGCGGGTTACCCTTCAAATTCGCTGTCGGGGGCCTTTAGGTGGCCTTCTGGTGCAAGCTAACTGGAAAGGAGAAGTTAGGGGGTATGTGAGCAATCCTCAAATTATTCTGCCTCCTCGCGAGGAAGGGAAGCTCAACGTTGAGGATGCAGTCGGCGTGGGTTCACAACTTCTGGTGGTTAAAGACTTGGGATTGAGAGAACCATATGTGGGCAGTGTTGAAGTTCAGAAGGGAGGCATAGCCTATGACCTCGCCTATTACTTTGCACTCTCTGAGCAGCTTCCTTCAGCTTGCAGTGCAGGAGTGTACGTTGGAAAAAACGGCGAAGTTTTGGGAGCAGGAGGGTTTATCATTCATACTCCTCGGGGGACAGCTCAGGAAGTGATTTCGGTTCTTGAGAAAAATATTGCTTCTTTGGGTGAAGTAAGCAAAAGATTGTATCGAGGTGCAGAACCCGAAGAGCTGGCAGAAGAACTTTTTCGAGGTCTTCCTTATCGCTTGACGGGAAAGGAGAACCTCCGTTATCATTGCCACTGTTCCAGGTGGCGGGCAGAGCGAGCTTTGCTCCTTCTGGGTAAAGAGGAACTCGAAGATTTGCTTCGTAAAGAAGGATGGGGAGAAGTGAGCTGTCCCTTTTGTGGGAAAGTGTACACTTTTAGTGGAGAAAAACTGAAAGCAATGATTACTTACCTTAAAAACAGGGGCGGAAATCATGAAAGCAACCAGGATTGACTACGAACAGGAGTTGAATGAAGAACAGCGTAAAGTGGTTTTCGCGGGCGATGGCCCAACGCTGGTCATAGCTGGGGCGGGTTCGGGGAAAACCCGCACCATAACTTATCGAGTTGCCTACCTTGTAGAGCAGGGTGTCGATTTTCGCAAGATTCTGCTGGTTACCTTTACCAACAAGGCTGCTCGGGAGATGCTGCATCGGGTAGAAGGGCTTTTGGGCATTTCTCTGGAGGGTATCTGGGGTGGTACCTTCCACCATGTTGCCAATATTATTCTGCACCGGGAAGCCAGAAAAGTCGGATATCAACCCGGATACACCATTCTGGACCGCGAGGACCAGAAGGTTTTACTTGAGGGATGTGTTGCTGAGGCGGGAATTGATGTTCGGGCTCGACGTTTTCCAAAAGCAGACCTTCTGGGAAATGTTATTTCCTTGCACCGCAATACTTTTTTGAGCATTGAGGACATTCTGGAAAAGTATTACCCTCAATTTCTGGAGTTTGCGAATGCCATAGCTGGTATTTTCGCACTTTATCAGGAACGCAAACGAGAGATGAACATCATGGATTACGATGACTTACTCTGGTATCTATGGACTCTGCTCAGGGAAGATGAGAAGTTGCGCAGAAAGTACGGTGCACTTTTTGAGTACGTGCTGGTTGATGAGTACCAGGATACCAACCTCATTCAGGCTGAAATCGTTGACTTGCTTTCTGAGGAGCACCGCAACCTGCTGGTGGTGGGAGACGATTCTCAGAGCATTTACTCTTTCCGAGGAGCTAATTTTGCCAATATTCTGGATTTTCCGCGCAAATATCCTGATGCTGCGGTTTACAAACTGGAGACCAATTACCGGAGCACTCCCGAAATTCTCAACCTTGCCAATAAAATTATTCTCCACAACAGCCAGCAGTTTTACAAGACTCTGCGTCCGGTACGGAGAAGTGGTGAAAAGCCTCAGGTGGTAGCTGCAAAAGATGTACTGGATCAGGCTCGTTTTGTGGCTACCCGGATTCTGGAGCTGCGTCAGGCAGGTTATCGCTTGAACGACATGGCAGTTCTCTACCGAGCTCATTATCAGAGCATGGAACTTCAGATGGAACTGACCCGTCGAGGTATTCCCTTTGAAGTGCGCTCTGGATTGAGATTCTTCGAGCAGGCTCACATCAAAGATGTGGTAGCTTATCTCAAGATTGTTTCCAATCCGCTGGATGAGATTGCCTGGAAAAGAGTACTCAAGATTTACCCGGGCATTGGTAAAGTTACTGCTTCTCGTATCTTTGAGCGGGTGAAGGAATCTCCCGATCCCTTCTCGGCCCTGGAACGCTTGGTTGAGGAAAAGGAGCTCCCGGCCAACGCTCAAAAGAGCATACAGAGCCTTGCTGCGCTTCTTTTGCGCTTGGAAGAGCTTGAAGCTTCCCCTTCTACTATGATTAAAGAGGTTGTTAGCTCTGGGTATCAGGAATATCTGGTAACCCGATATCCCGACCACCGGGAACGGTTGCTGGATCTTGAAGAACTGGCTAACTTTGCTTTCCAGTATCGTTCTTTGGATGCGTTTTTGAATGAACTGGCTCTCTTGGGGGAAATGGAGGCAGAAACCATAGTGCTGGGTGGTATTCCTGACGAGAAACTCACTCTCTCCAGTATTCACCAAGCTAAAGGCTTGGAGTGGGATGTGGTTTTTGTTATTTGGTTATGTGAGGGTGGGTTCCCTTCTTCGTACAGCTTGAAAAATAAAGAAGACGTTGAAGAAGAGCGAAGACTTTTTTATGTGGCCTGTACCCGGGCACGGGACCACCTCTTTCTATGTTATCCTCTCCTTGGTGAAAGCTCTTTTCGGGATGGCAAATTTATCCGCAAACCTTCTCGCTTTTTGAGAGAGTTGGACCCTGGATGTTATGAGAAAGTAAACCTTACCAGAGAGCAACTGCTGTGAACCAGAGGTAAACGCTGCATGCTTTCTCGAAGGGATTATATCCGTAACTTTGTGGTTGACTCCCTGGATTATAGTTTTTTTGCTCTGGCCCTGACTTTGGGCTCCATCACTACCTTTCTACCCCTTTTTGCACGTAGACTTGGAGCAAGCAATTTTCAGGTTGGTCTGATACCTGCCATTGCCTATCTGGGCTGGTCGGTGCCGGCTCTATGGGGTGGACGTTACTCGAGTAAGCTGGATTTAAAATTACCCTTTGTATTGAAGTTTACTTTTCTGGAAAGACTCCCTTTTCTGGGTCTTTCCCTGGTGGCGTTCTGGTTGGTTCCTGGCTCCAATTCCCTGGCTCTTCTTTTAACCTACCTTCTTTTGGGTGTGGCTTGTTTTGCGATGGGCTTTCTGGGACCTATCTGGATAGAAATGATTGGCAAAGTGATTCATCCCCGACGTCGAGGTCTTTACTTTGCGCTGGGTAACGGCATAGGGGCTCTGATGGGGATATGGGGTTCAAGGATAGCAGAAGACTTTTTAAAGCGATACCCTTTTGCTACCAATTTCGGATACTGCTTCGGTCTGGCTTTTCTGGCTCTGCTGGTTTCTTATCTCTTCCTGGCATTGACCAGAGAAGAGAAAGAAGTAGCTCATCGTCCGGATACCAGCATCTGGTCATCCATTCCGCGTATTCTTAAGGTGGACCGCAATTTTACGAACTTTTTGATTGCTCGCATCTTCCTGGCCCTGGGAATGATGGGAAGTTCTTTTTACACTGTATTTACGCTTTCCGCTTTTCAGGTTTCCGACGCGACCGTTGCGCGCTACAACGCCTTTTTGATGGGTGCTCAGGCTCTGAGCAACTTTCTGTGGGGACCCCTTGGTGACCGGATGGGGCATAAACTGGTGCTCATTTTGGGGGCGGTACTGGTGGTATTGAGTAATCTTATAGCCCTTATTTCTTCAAGTTATGCCGATTTCTTCCTGACTTTTGCACTTTTCGGTGCCTACTATAGTGCTCTGTCTGTTGCCGGAGTGGCTATATTGCTTGACTTTGCACCCTCGCAGGGCAGAGGGGATTACCTGGGGATAGGAAGCTTTGTGGCAGGCTTTCCTTCTTTTCTGGCTCCACTGCTCGGGGGCAAACTGGCTGACCTGGTTGGCTACAGAGCTCTGTTTTTATATTCTTTCCTGGTGAATCTGGCGGGATTTTTATGGTTATTTTTTGGAGTGAAGGAGCCCCGAGCCTTCAGGGAAGGAGAGTGAAGCGATGGCGAGATTTTTGATGTTTCAGGGTACAGCTTCTTCTGCTGGAAAAAGTGTAATCGCAGCAGGTATGATTCGCCTGCTGCGAAATAAGGGATTCAAGGTGGCTCCTTTTAAAGCTCAGAATATGTCTTTGAATTCAGGGGTAACCCCGAGGGGGGAAGAAATAGGTAGGGCTCAGATACTCCAGGCTCAAGCTGCGGGTGTTGAGCCCGATGCTCGCATGAACCCGATTTTGCTTAAACCTCAAGGTGGAAATGCCATCCAGGTGATTGTCAGGGGAAAGGTGTGGAAAACCTGTTCTTCTTTTGAGTATTATCAGTACGTTGAGGACCTCTGGCAAGTGGTCAAAGAGAGTCTGGATTCGCTGGCTCGAGAGTTCGACTTCGTAGTAATGGAGGGTGCGGGTAGCCCAGCAGAAATTAACCTGCGTCGTAAGGACCTCGTGAACATGCGGGTGGCAAAATATTGCAATGCTCCGGTTATCTTGATAGGCGACATTGACCGGGGAGGGGTTTTTGCATCGCTTTACGGTACCTGGGCACTTTTTGAGGAGGAGGAAAGAAAACTTTTGCAGGGTTTTTTGATCAATAAATTTCGGGGTGAGCGTAGAATTCTGGAACCCGCTTTGCAGGAGATAGAGAGATTGACCGGCGTTCCGGTGCTGGGAGTTCTTCCTTATCTCAAACTCCACCTTGACGAAGAAGACAGCCTTTCTGAGCACTTAAAGGGTAGCAAGCATCAGGTTGTTGGGGATGTTTTTCGAGTGGGAGTTATTCGACTGCCGCATATTGCAAACTATACCGATTTTCAGCCTCTGGAGAGAGAACTTTATGTAAAGCTTGGCTACATAAATTCGGCGAAGGAACTGGCGGGTCTGGACCTTCTGATTATTCCTGGTACCAAAAACACCTTTTCTGACCTTGCCTGGCTGGTGGAACAGGGGTTTGGCGAAGCTATAGAGGGCTTTCTGAAGGCGGGTGGGTTGGTAATGGGCATTTGCGGGGGGTTTCAGATGCTTGGGGAACGCCTGGTTGATCCCTGGGGTCTTGAGTCTCCAAAAGCTACAGTTCCTGGCTTGGGAGTGCTTGCCATGGAAACCTACTTTGCACAGGAAAAGGTTTTACGCCAGGTCGAAGGTTATCTTGCTGATGACCAGAGTGCAAGGTTTGCAGGTTATGAAATCCATATGGGCAGGACGCGTTTTAAGAAGGCGTATTTCCCCTTTTTAGTGATTGATAAGCTTCTGGGTCAGGGCGTGCAGCGTTTTGAGGGTGTGTGTGTGGATAAGCGGATTTTTGGAACCTATGTGCATGGCATTTTTGACCGTGCAAGCTTTAGAAAACGCTTTTTCGATTGTCTGAAGCAACAAAAAGGACTACCAGTTTTAGACATAGATATAAAAGCCACTGCTTCCTGGGAAGATATCCGGGAACAAGAGCTTGATAGACTGAGTGCAGTTCTGGAAGCAAATCTGGACCCAAATTTTCTGAGTCGTTTACTGGCTGGCCAGTAGCTCTTCCTGTTCCTGGTTTTCCTGAACTGGCGTCTCCCTTTTGACCAGGATCTTGTTTTCCCAGCGTCCGCTCCGATAGTAAGCGAGGGCTACTAAGAAACCAGCCACGGGACCCGTGGCCATGCCAATCCAGATGCCCCGGGCTCCGAGTCCAAAGTATATAGCCAGAAGCCAGGAGAGAGGCAACCTGATAAGCCACAGGGAAATCAGGGTGTTAATCATAGTTTGCAGGGTGTCTCCGGCTCCTCTCAAAAACCCGTTGACAGCAAACATTAGGGAAAAGGGAATGTAAGAAAACGACACAATCTGCAGGTATTCTTTGCCAATGGCGATGACCCCTTCTTCGGTGATGAATATGCGAATCAGGTTTTCAGCTCCAAAGAAAACCAGGGCTGCAATGGGCAGTGCGAAGCAGAAAGCAATGATTGTTCCCCAGCGGAACACCTCACGGGAACGTTGATAATCTCCAAAGCCCAGATTTTGCCCAGCTACCGAAGAAATGGCCACACTTATGGTCATGGCGGGAAGAAAAGAAAACTGGTCAATTCGGGTGGCTGCTCCGTAGGCGGCTACCACCTTTTCTCCGAAAAGATTGACCAGGGAAGTCATAGCCAGAATACCCAATGATACAATGCTTTGCTGTACCCCGGCTGGCATACCCAGTCGGAACATGGTGGTTATGGTCGGCCAGTCCCACCAGCTATTTTTTCTTGAGAAAGAGACAATGTTGAGTTTAAAAAGGATAAAGAGCCCAACGAGTCCTGATACTCCCTGAGCGATGGTTGTGGCTAAGGCTGCCCCAGCTACCCCCAGAGGGGGAAAAGGCCCAATGCCCAGAATCATCAGGGGGTCAAGAACAATATTGATAATGGTAGCATAGATGAGAAGGTAAAGAGGGGTTTTAGCATCTCCCATACCTCGCAAAATGCTACTTATCGCATTGTAAAGGAAAAGGAAAGGCAAGCCCCAAAAGATTATGGTCAGGTACTGAGAGGCCAGTTGTTTGATGGTTTCTGGGGTACGAATTGCGTTCAGGATGGCCAGGTGTAAATTAATACCCACAAAGGTCAGGACTATTCCCAACAAGGTAAGTAAGACCAGGGCGTTGATTACTGTTTTCTGGACTTCGTCGTCTCTTCGAGCTCCCAGGTACTGGGCTACCATGATGTTAGCGCCCATTCCCAGCCCAAAAACAAAGGAAATGAGTATGAAAAGCACAGGAAAACCTACTGATACCGCTCCCAGTGCTTCAGCACCCAGAAATCGCCCTACCCAGATGCTATCTACCGTGTTGTAGAAAGTTTGCAGGAGATTCCCCGCCAGCATGGGCAGTGAAAAAAGTATCAGATGTCGGGGGATGCTACCTTGTGTAAAATCCGTTATGTTTTTGGGTCGCATACACTCCCAGCCTTTCCGAATATTTCGGCAAAACGAACAAAATATTCTCTCACAAAGCTTTGGATTTTTCAATTTGAAGGTGCTGGCTGAATACTCATTTCTTTCTCGGGTCTAACACACCACTTGATAGGTTTTCAACTTGTCGGTTGTGGGTGATAGCGTCAACTTATTGTAGGTACATTTTCTGAAATCCTCTTCTTCTCTGATTGCACTTGGAACATGGTTTCTTCTTTCCTTTTAAACCTCACATCCATCCAGAAGGTATGGTGTTGAGATGACTATCTCCTTTCCTCTATCTCTATATCACAGAAACCCAGGAGATCTCTTGAGACAAAGCCTTAAGGGTTAAACGTAGAGAACTCACTGCTTTTCTCATAACCGGTATATTCCCATAGACTTCGCGCAACACCTCCTTTCCTCTTCCCTTTTCTCTCTGGATGGTTTCTTGACTCAGGGTGAAAGCAGGGAGTTTTTGTTTATGGGTTCTCAGGTAGAAACTCCTCACTGATTGCTGGTTGAACTTCATAGCCCGGAGATAGCTCATATGATCTGCTCCTTTCTTACCCTCATCGCATAGGACGTTGGGAGAGACGAGCAGAGAGGATGTGACTCACATGACCTTCAGCACTGACTCTGAGCTTTAGCTTTTGATAGTGCTTGAAAGCAAGGATACCCTGAAAGTTTTGCTGGAGATAATGGAGCAGTTCTTGGATCTCCCTTTGCTTCTTGGGGTCAGTAGTTTCTGAGTACCCATGAAGCAGGACATCAGCAACTTCATCCCAAAAACCTCCTTGTATGGCTTTCCAGAGTTTCTTCTCTATCTGAGGGTTATGGTGCAGGGTTCCTTTTATGCGCTTTGCGAGGTGGAAGCGGTCTAAAACAAACACTGCTTTGGGAAGGATGTTCAGTCCCTGCTTTATCCAGGAAGCTCCATCTCCACCGAGGAAGATACACTGCACCGAATCTAAGTCATAGTTTTCCTCTAGGTAATCAAGGACTTCCAGAAAGAGTTCTTCACTATCTTCATAAAGACCAGCAAAGTAGTGAGGGTTTTTAAGTTTTACTCTCCCTGAAGGAGAGGCTACTCTTCCTTCATGGACATAGACTAACTTGGCCAGGAGCCTTTTCTTCTTGCTCTTTTTCTTTTGCTTTGCCTTGTTCCTTTGATTCCTTTTCTCCTGAAAGGGAACATGGTCTTCGTCGGCTTCGATGAAAAGGTAGGGGAGCTTTTTGAGGGTCTTTGGTCTGGTTTCAGAAAGTTCAGCTTCGGTTTCCTTGCTTAAGTTATGGACTAATCTTTTCACCACCTCAGGGCTCACGGTTACTTCCTGGTTTTCAGGAAGGATATCCCTTCCTGCTTGATGATAGGAAAGCACCGTGGCTTTCTCGAGGATCAAAGCTTCAAGTAGTGGGTCAATTCTTCTTCTTTTTCTGAAACCAAGCTCTTCAGGGAGGAGATGCTGGTATTCTCCGGTGTTTTGATGCTGGTAGTAGGTTCTTCGGTAATGCAAATCGCCAAAGAGGGTCAGGATGGTTCTTGGATCATTCCTGCGGATCACTTTGAAACTCTCTCTTCGGACTTTCTCCTGGTAGATTTCCTGATCCCGGGCTTCCAGAACTGCTTTCAGAATATCTTTAAAGTACTGTGCATGATTTCCCAGAGCTTTTCTTCAAACTCCTGAAAGTTGATTCCTTTCTCCAGTAACTCCAGAGATACTTCCAGCATCCTCTGGAATCC
>JARRBX010000031.1 GCA_029982245.1 Candidatus Atribacteria bacterium
AAGGCTTACAGAATATACACCATTATAGAGTATTTAGGGCTAATCTTCATCCAGCCAGCAAATCACCCGATTGCGACCCGCTTCTTTAGCCCGGTAAAGCGCCATGTCTGCCTTACGCAAAGCATCGAAACGGTTCTTGGCTCGTTCCCTACCACACACTCCACAGGAAACGGTAACCACCCCATAAGGGGAATTACCGGGATGCTCGATCTGTAGCTCTTCCACTGCTTGACGCAATCTTTCGGCTACCAGCACTACTTCCTCATGCTGGGTAAAGGCACACAAAGCTACAAATTCCTCTCCGCCAAACCGAGCCACAAAATCCCCCTTGCGCACCTTCTCACTTAATACCTGTCCCAACCGATGCAGCAAGCGGTCTCCTTCTGGATGCCCAAAAGAATCATTATACTGCTTGAAGCGGTCAAGATCTGCCATCAAAATCGCATAATAGACACCGTAGCGAAGGTAGTTGTTCTCCCACTTTTCCAGTTCTTGATCAAAAAAACGACGATTGGGAAGGCCAGTCAAGGTATCAAACAGGGCCATTCTCTGCAACCTCTGGTTGAGCTCCTCAAGCGCCTTGTTTTTCTCCTCCAGTTCCCTGGTATAAAGCGCTACTTTAGCATGAACCTCAACTCGGGCAAGCAATTCTCTCATATCAAGTGGCTTGAGCAAGTAATCATTACCCCCAACCTCGAAGAATCTGATGCGCTCTTCTTTGTTATCCAGCGAAGTAATGAACAGGATAGGGAGATTGGCAAACTCTTTTCTTTCTCGTAACTTCCGACACACCGTTAACCCGTCGATGTCAGGAAGAACGATATCCAGGATTAAGACGTGATACGAAGCGAGGTCCTCAACGTTGAATACATCCTTCCCCCGCTCCAGGGTATGCACTTCAAAGCCCCGCTCTTCCAGAAAGTCCTTAATCATCCAGCGAATGGATTGCGAATCGTCAACGACCAGAACTTTGGGTCTCATCTGAGAAGGCAACTTCTCGCTCCAGGACAAAAGAAAGGTCTTCTTTAAATTTTTGAGTCACCGACCGAGGTGTCCATTTACCACACCGTGAACCCCAAAGGGCTTTAACTTCACCCTCTTCTTCCAGCACCACAACTTCGCAGGAATTAGGACAATCCAGACAGTTAAAGCTGAAGTTCTTAAAGCTTTTTTCGATAACCTCAAACCCCTGAAAGGCAGTCCGCGCTGGAGCATATTCCATAGCCAATATTGCCGCGCCCCAAGCCCCCATTACTCCGTGTTCAGGAGGAACGATGATTTTTTTCTTTCCTCCAAAGAAATCTCGAAATGCCTGCACAATGCCCTGGTTTGCAGCCACACCACCCTGAAAGACAATGGGGTCTTCAATTCGTTTACCGGTAGCTAAGTTGTTCATAAAGTTGCGCACCAGAGCCTCACACAAACCTTTGATAATCTCTGCCTTTCCAAATCCTAACTGCTGCTTATGAATCATGTCCGATTCAGCAAACACTGTACACCTTCCCGCAATTCTTACCGCCTGCTTGGCCTGTAAGGCAAGCTTCCCAAACTCTTCAATTGGTATATTCAGACGTACTGCCTGGTGCTCCAGGAAAGACCCAGTGCCCGCTGCACATATGGTGTTCATTGCAAAGTCTTCCACCACGCCATCTCTGATAATGATCAGCTTGGAATCCTGACCCCCAATTTCAAAAACAGTTCTAACTTCAGGAACCCTGGTCAAAGCGGCAACTGCATGAGCCGTTATTTCATTTTTGATGATATCCGCTCCCACCACCACACCAGCCAGGTGACGAGCACTGCCCGTCGTACCTACCGCTTTTATCTCTCCCTGAGGAGGAAAATGCGCTTTAATGTACTTCAAACCCTCTTTAAGCGCCGCAATGGGGTCACCACTGGTCTTCAAATAACAGCTGGCTACAATATTTTTTCTGGCATCCATAAGTACAAACTTAGTGGTTACCGAACCAACATCCACACCCAGATAAAGTTCCACTTTCACCAGACCTCCACTTTTTCCTTGCTATTCATTTTCCTTCGTTCCAGAACATCTACAAAGGCTTCTACACGGGTAATCAAACCTGCTTCTCCAGAATGCTCATCTATAGCCAGGTGCAGAATAGGGAGATTAAAATCTTCTTTCACTCTGGTAAGAACGCTTTTGGCAACAATCTCTGGCATGCAGGTAAAAGGGTAGAGATGCACCACTCCGTCAAAACCCTGTTTTGCATATCGAATGGTACTTCCCACACTATCTATGCCCTCTCCTCCCACAAATCGTCGCAGATAAGGTTTGGCCATCTGCCAGGCTTCAAGCTTCTCTTTAGATTTGGTAAAGGGCAACGTATGCAGAACGTATTCCACCGTGGAAACCGAATTGTGAACATAAACACCCAAATCTCCCAGCAACTTCTCAACGTTGAAATTAATTCTTTTTTCCTGAGCCACATACACTTCCCCTACAATGCCTACTCGGAGAAGTTTTTGTGCTTCATGTAATTCCAGGGCATTGATTGCCTCCTCAGCTTCCCTTTTGATGCGTTCAAATTCAGCTTCGCTGCTCACAGAACGCAGGCGGTCAATGGCACCATCAATAAAATTATCCAGAAGGTCTTTATCGACCACCCGGCAACGGAGAGCCCTACGCTGAGCTTCAAGATCTTCTGTGAAACGGAGTATCTTCCAGGCCAGCGACACAGTTCGTTTAAGCCTCAGGGGCGAGAGTACTCTGCCACTCATCGCTCTCAGAGCTTGCAGAAAGGGTATCCAGCCATAGCGAGGGTGGTCCAGAAGCACAAAGCGCACTTGATAACCCAGGTCTTCAAGGATTATTCTTTGAATCTGGGCATAGTAGCCGAAACGGCAAGGACCTACCCCCCCTGCCATAAAAAGGGTATCCGCCCCCTTTTCGATGCTCTCTATAAAATTACCCAGAGTGACTTTCAGGGGAAAACAGGCATTTTGCGGAGCCAGCTTAACACCGATATCAATCGTCTTTTTTGTGATGGGTGGTGGATACACTACATCGATACCCAGCGAAGAATACAGAAAACCCAGCGCCACATCAAGATGCAAAAGGTGAGGAAAAGTTGCTTTCAACCTCTCTTCGCCTCCATCGAATCATGTCTACAAAAGCTTCCAAACGAGTTACCACGCCTGCTTCTCCAGTATGTTCGTCAATTTCCAGGCGCAAATAGGGCAACTCTTCTCTTTCTCTTTTCAGGACACGTTCAATTACCTCCCCAACCAGCGAATCCGGCCCACATTCAAAAGAAACCAGATGGATAAGGCCCTGAACCTCATTCTGGCAATTGCGGATAAAGTGCAAAGCTGTGCCCAGGATTTCATTGGAAATAGTCCAGAAACTGATTTTGGGCACCAGCTTGAGTGCTTTGCGAATATCTTTCTCAGGAAGCATTTCCGAAGTAAACACCGAGAAACCCAGGTCAGCCAGCTTTTGCACAAGGTTCATATTGATGTAGCTATCACTAACCAGATAGGGATGACCGAGGAGAAGAACCTTTTCTGGAAAAGAGGGAAAAGGTTTTTTACCATCGATGAGAATTTCAGGAAGTAAACCAGAACGAACCTGTTCCCTGAAAGAACGGTGCTTCTCTTCAGCCAGGGAAAGAGCACGCATCGTTTCTCGTTCACTCTTTCCCAGTTTGCGCCCAATTTCCAGATACCCTTGCAGCCAGCCTCGCACTCCGCGATCCCGCATGTTTACTTCGCTATCCAGCAGATTTTCATCAGGATACCGAAACAGGTTGCGAACAATATCTGGGAGTCCCAGAATTTTGGGGCAATTATACTCGTTTTTATGGAAGCTCACCATTCTGGGTAAAAACAAAAAATCCACCCGGTCAATCAAAGAAAAAACATGACCCAGGAAAACTTTAACTGGAAAACAAATCTCATCAACGCTGTTGGTAAGTCCCCAATGCACAACTTCCTTGTTAGTAGGTGGCGAAACCACCACTTCGAAGCCCAGCTCTTCCAGAAAAGTCTTCCACAAAAAGTAAAATCGATAAAACAACAATCCTCTGGGAAGGCCTACTTTCTTCATTGCGCACGCTCCATCTTGTCGCCATTTAATCTTATTAACATCGTTATATTATATGTATTCCCGTGCAAATTGACAAAGCACTTCCACCAAACTCGAAAGGTCCTCAATACTGAGCGTCTCGTGCGGAGAATGAGCCAGGGCCAGGTCTCCAGCACCGAAAACCACAGCTGGAATTCCTTTAAGGTTCAGGTACGTGGCATCCGTCCATGAAGGCATACCTGAAAAAACTGGCTCTTTATCAAATGCTTTACAAAAAGCCTTCTTGAGAAGAGAAACCACTGGCTCTTTCTCAGAAATGGCAAAAGCCGGGTTTTCATCAAGAATTTCGAAATGTACCTCATTACTCTCCAGCAACAAAACAATCTCCTGCTTAACATCCTGCAGTGTTTGTGGTGGTGCGAAAGGAAAAGAACATTCTATAACGCAGTTTCCAGGAACAACATAACTGGTTTCTCCACCTTCGATTTTGCCAACCATGAGAGAAAGAGGAGGACAAAATCGAGAATCGCTTCCCCAGCTTGTAACCAGTTCCTCACACTTTGCAAGTAGCTTGCAAGAAAAGCTAATCGGATTCACTGCGCTCTTTTGAAAGGCACCATGGCGAATCAGTCCTTCAAGAGTGAGACGCACTTCAACATCTCCAGCCAAAAGATTGGCTATGGAGAGCTGGGTAGGTTCAAGCACCACCGCACCTCGAAACTCACGATGGGCTTCAAAATGCCAGGAACCAGCTCCGCTGGTTTCTTCTTCGGAAAAAAAAGCCAACGCAAAAGGCGCATCCACCCTGGAAACGACATCAAGCAATGCCGCAATCTGTCCCCTTACGTCCACCACTCCCGGACCATAGAAAAACCCGTTTTTCAAAAGCAACCGATTAGGGCGACCACCGTAATACACATCAACATGAGTGGCTAAGAGAAAGGGTGTATCACCCCGGAAAGCATAAAGGTTGAAACGCCCCGGGTCATACTCCTGCCAAAAAACATCAAAACCCCTTTCTTTAAGAAAAGCGGCTATCCAGGAAAGGAGGTCCCGTTCCTGAGCACTTGGTGAATAAAACTGATATAGCTTCTCAAGGATTTCTATTGCCTGCATCTTCAAACACCCTCTCCATACGCACCCACTTTCCCCACTGCCCTTTCTTTCGGAAACCATTGCGCAGATAAAAGTCAATAGCTCGCTGGTTCCTTTCACCCACCCAGAGACCAACCTTCTTTCGGCCTTTCTGCAAGAGATAGCGAAGAGCTTCTTCAAAAAGTATCTTTCCTATCCCTTTTCCTTGAGCAGAGCCTTCCACTACAAACTCGTGAATCTCGCCAATGACTTCCTCGTCCTCTACCCATTCGCTATGTACACCAATGAAACCCACCGGTTTCTCACCTTCAAAAGCTACCAAGAAACCTTCGGGGTCACCCTGGTAGAGCCACTGCAAATAATGCCTGATGCGAGAGGGGCGGTCATAGCGATACTCAGAAAGGTCAGAATAAGCATCCCGATAAATAGCCTCAAACTCAGGCAACCGCTCTTTAAATTCCAGCGGAGAAAGCCTTCTTATTTCTACATCCAACGCCTTAGCCACCGAACACTCACCAGCAAACAAAAAGAGTGTTTCAAGTTATTATCTCACAAATCAGGTCTTCTTTAAAATGGCCATCGAAAAGTAGGGCAAATTACGAGAGTCTCCAGACAGGGGGTAAATCTTTTCTTTGTCCGTGGAGAGGTTTTCTCCAATCCATCCTTTGCAAAAATCCTGTGAGACAAGGAAGTCTCGCCTAAGGAAAAGAGCTAACTTATAAAGGAGAAGAGTATCTGAAAGCTCGAGCAACGCTTTAAATCGCTCAAGAGAAACAGTTCCCGGTACAATACTTACCACCTCATCTCCTTGAGCAAGAGGTATACCGAGGCGGGCACCCATAGCCTGATAAGCACTGATTCCCGGAACTATCCTTATCTCCAGGTCTGCTTTTTTTTGAATCTCTGGAAACAACTTGAAAAAAGAGCCATACAGCAGGGGATCTCCAAGAACCAAAAACACCGCTTCTTTGCAAGAATACCTTGCTATCTCATCCAGAATTGTCTGCGATATTTTTCTTTCATCCCCATCGAAGCAAAGCTGCACCACCTTACAGTGGTCGGGAAGAAAAACTTTTACCACCTGATAAGCTCTACTTGAAGCTTCAGAACCCATCAAAGGGGCAAAAACCAGCTCCGCTTTTTGTAAAACTTCCAAAGCAGCCAGAGTCAACAGCTTAGGATCTCCTGGCCCCACTCCAATTACCCACAACTTCACAGCGAATATCCCCTTTCTACAAGAATAGCATCTCCTTCCACCCGGGCATGTGGAGGTGCCACAATAAGCGTACACTGCATATCAAGCTGCGAGGCTTCAAGATCTTCGATAGTCATCACTGTCTTCTCTCCTGAAGCTCTGACCAGGCCTACCGCAACACCAGAACCTCGATATTTCGCAAAAACCGATTTCAAAAAAGCTATTTTTTCTTCCTTTCCTCGTTCCACCAGGTTGTAAACAGCCACAGCCAGGTCAGTAGCCGCCAGAAGCTCCAGGTCTTTTTTGATCCTATCCCAGGGCACCAGGTAGTCGCTCAAGCTAACCACGGCAAAACCACCTACCAAGGGTGAACCCAGCCTGGAAGCCACATAAAGACAGGCACTTACTCCGGGAATTATCTTCCAGGAAACACCTCGAGATAGAGCAATTTCTAAGGCAGGAGAAACCATCCCAAAAACGCCCACGTCACCACTGCTGACCAGAGAAACTCGATTGCCCTTCTCAGCCAAAGAAACTGCCAGCTCAGCCCGCTTCACTTCTTCACCCATCGCCGAGTATTTCCTCACAACCCTTCCTTCAAGATGCGGAGGTACCAAATCGAGATACCTGCGGTAACCTAAAATCCATTCACTATCCTCAAGGGCTTCCCGAGCCTGAACAGTAAGGTTTGGGCTGCCCCCAGCTCCTAAACTAACCAGATAAAGCAAACCTTTTCTGCACCAGCTCTTTCTACCCAGCGCTAAAGTTATCCCTGGGTAAACGGTTTTAGGCACCAGAATTTCGCACCCCGAAAGAATTAAAGCTGGCTCAACCAAACCCGGGATGTTAAGGTGCTTTTTGGCACAGGGAGAGCTAAAATTCCCTTCAACTCTCCGTAGCTCTTCCTCACAAACTCCTTTCACTGGAACGCCCAGTTTCTCTCCAAGTGGCAACAAAGCTTCTTTTTTGCGCTCTAAAGTAAGCAACTCTTTGATAGAAGCCATAGAATATGCATGCCGCTTGAAGAAATCTCGAATGGCTTCTTCTATCCTTTCAACGGAAACGCTTTTTCTAAAACCAATGCTCACAACCAGGGTGCGCGGCCTGATTGCCACCCAGCCCTTTGCGGCCAAAATCCGCTCTCCAAAAAACAAAAACTCCTGCCCAGGGAGTTTCCCGGTCCACTCCTTCAAAGAGTAGCCAGGGAAAGCTGGGAGGGAAAAAGCCGAGTCAAAAAAGAAATCTACTTCATTTCCTCTAACTAAACGACTCAATATCTTTAGCAAGCTTTCGCGTTCGCCCTCCAGAGTTCCTTCCAGCCGTGATGCCACTTCTTCCGGGGAAAACAAGCCGCGCACGTTGGAAGCAGTAGTCACCACCGCCTCTGCTCCTATGAAATGGGCAAGCGATCGAGCTAAGGGGTTAACTCCCCGCCAGTGGCCACCACAAAGAGCAATGCAGAAGTTGCCTTTTGAATCCACCACCAGTACTCCGGGGTCACTCCTTTTATCCCTCAGAAAAGGAGCTACCAAACGCACAGCAATGCCCAGGCTTCCTACCACAACCAGAATGTCCACCGCATTCCAGAACTTTCCGATCTCTTCACACCGGGCAACTATCACCTGAGCTCCTTTTTCTTTCTCCAGAAATTCCTTTATCTCTTTACCAGGAAAGTCGCTATCCAAAACCTCAACCAGTAAAACTTTCATCCGCGATCACCACTATAGAGGTAGGACCGCATTCCTTCCGATGACAAAAAATCTCCCACCAGAACAATGGCACTCCTTTGAAGACCATGCTCTGAAATCATGCTATGCAACTCTTCCAGAGTCCCTCTCAATATCAGCTCATCAGGCCAGGTCACATGGTACAAAACAGCGCAGGGAGTAGTAGGAGGAAAAGCAGCAAGTAGTTCTTCCTGCAAAGCCTTACTCATGGAAGTGCTCAGCAAAATGGCCATTGAACTTTGATGTTGAGCAAGCTTGCTCAACCTTTCCCGGGCAGGTACCGGTGTCTTTCCAGCAAGGCGAGTAATAACGAGGGTTTGCGAAACCCCGGGAATAGTATATTCTCTTTTTAACCTCGCCGAAGCAGCAAAAACCGAGGAAACCCCTGGTACAACCTCCACCTCGATGCTTTGCTTCTCGAGTTCCCGGATTTGCTCATTAATAGCTCCGTATAGCGCGGGATCTCCTGAATGCAACCTGACCACTTTCTTTCCTGCCTTTACCTGAGAAACCATAAAACCAACGATTTCCTCCAGCGAAAGCGAAGAGCTATCGACCAAGGTAGCGCAAGAAGGCGCAAAATCCAAAACAGCTGGATTGACAAGGGAACCAGTGTAAACAACACAATCCGCCTCTTCAAGACACTTTTTGCCTTTAAGGGTGATCAACTCTGGATCGCCAGGTCCTGCTCCCACAAAGTACACTTTAGGCATCTTTTCTCCCCCACACCAAAAAAATGCTGTTCAAAGAGTGAGCCATTCTTCGTCCCCCTCTTTCTTCAAAACGAGTAACATTCTGTTCAACTATCTGAAAATCCCGAAAAGGCATTTTTTTCATAATCTGCACTCCTTCTTCAAGGGTTTCCAGGGTTATCGCTACAAAAGCCATAATACCTCCCTCAACCAGAAGAGGAAAAGCTCTCTCCATAATAGAAGCGAGACGCCCTCCACTACCCCCTATGAAAACCCTATGGAAATTCTCCCGAGGAATAGCCTGGGGAGCCTCTCCCCTTATTAACCGCACATTACTTATTCCAAAACGCTCCAGATTGCTGCTCAAATAAAAAAGTGCCCGCCCATCACGCTCTACAGCAAAAACCGTTCCTCCGCCAATGCGCCGGGCTATTTCCACAGTAACTCCCCCCGAGCCACTGCCCACTTCAAGAACCTGCATACCAGGGGAGAGCTCTAAAATAGAAATAATAAGCATCCGGTTCTCTTTCTTGGTAAGAGGTATCTTTTCTCTCACAAATTCTTCGTCTTCAAAAAAGGTGATACCCGAAGGAGAAACAAAGGGAAAATAAACCACGTGAAAACGATTCCCACCAAGCTTTTCTCTCACCTCCTCAGGTTTACCCTTGATTATTTTTTCTCCAGGCAAAGAAAGATCACCACCCACCACCACCTCACAGCCAGGGCGCACCCGCTGAACTAAAGCGAGCACCTTGCTGGTCTTACTTGAATCCCCGCTTAAAACCAATCCCCCCCTGCCTTCCTCAAGCACGAAGCGCAACTCAGAAAAATCCTCCTTGGCATGGAGGTTCAACAAAGCAAGATGGTCCCTGGCTATCCTTAAACGAGCACAAAAATACTGAAGAACGCTGATTCCCGGCACAATTTCCTTAACCCACTCTTCAGGGAGATACTTGATAAGACTGAACAGGGTAGAATCTCCAGAAAGCAACAACACTACCTCGCAATACTTTCTGTGTAGGTCTTCAAGAACCTGTAACATTTCTGAGAGCTTCCCCGGCAAAGGGACTACGGTTTGCAAGTCGGGAAAACACTGCGCAAGATCTTCTCTGCACACTACCACTTTCGCTTCCCGAAGCAATTCGTACGCCCGAAGAGTTAGCAAAGTAGGGTCACCAGGACCAGCTCCAATCACAGTGATCCAGCCCAATTTAACCTCTCCCCAGCACGCCAAGATGAAGAGAGAAAACGATGCTTTCCACCCTAAAAGCTCTTTGAACCCTTTCTTCAGCTCGATGAGAAATCTCTCTGGCCAGATATTGCCAAAACTCAGTCGCCCCTTCCCAGGAAGCGATGTGCAAAGCCACTTCCTCCGCAGTACGGGCTTCCCAAACTTTACTCCAGAAAGGAACTGGCAATCCAGCTCGCACCAGATGAGCAAAAAGAATTTCCCGCCGAGCATCGGCAACCAAATGGTGAGTATCAAAAATACCTCCAGCAATTTTCACCATTTTGCCCACCTGCCCCACCAAAAAAACCCTTTCGGCGCCAAATTCTGCACAAGTTTCCAGAGCAAAGCCTACCAGGCTGCTGATTTTTACAATTTCCTCTTTCGCAAAACCCAGCTCCAGAGCTTTTGCGTACCCATAGTTGCCAGGCACCAGACAGATTTTCTTTCTTCCCAAAAGGAAACACTGTTTCAGATGCAAGTAGACGGTCTCCTGAAAAGCTTGATGAGACATGGGAAGAACCAGACCAGTAGTACCCAGAATGGAAATACCCCCTTCTATACCCAGAATCGGGTTATAGGTGTGTTTGGCCACCTCTCTGCCCCGGGGAACAAAGACTTCCACCTCAGCAAAAAAATCCGATGGAAGAATTTCCTTTAAGTTCACTTCAATCTGACGTCGGGGAACCGGATTAATAGCCCATTCCCCAACTTTCACTCTCAAGCCTGGCTTAGTAGCTACTCCTACCCCCTCACCCCCACGAATAAATATACTCTGCTTACCTTTACGCAACCACACCCGTGCCCCAATTTCGATACCGTTTGTAACATCGGGGTCATCACCCGCGTTTTTCACAGCTAAGGCTTCAGCGTAATCTCCTTTTAGGCACACCGTTGCCGCAACCTCCCTCTCCTGACCACACGGCAACCACACTTTCACTTTTTCCCGTCGCTCACCAAGCAAAAAAAGCGCTGCAGCCTTAGCACAGGCGGCAGCATAAGTGCCTGTGCTCAGCCCTTTGCGCAACTCTTTTCTCTCTGCAAACAACCTTTCTGAAGGTTCAGTCACTTCCATCATCCCCAAAAATCCTGGCTAACATGGCGTTTACAATACTTGCTGCTATTGGACTCCCTCCCCGAGGGCCACGTAAAACCACCGCAGGTACTTCGAGCGAAAGCAGCTCCTCTTTGGCCTGAGCAGCCATTATCAGACCAACCGGACATCCTATCACCCAATCCACCGGATAACCTGCCTTGATTCTATCAACCAAGCGCAACAAGCCTGTAGGAGAGTTACCAAAAACGAACCCCCGTATTCCCTTAGCTATAGCAAGCTCCACCGCTGCTTCTGAACGCGTAGAACCAGCCCTATCTGCGAGTTGCCGACATTCCAGGCTATGTACTGCTTCCCAGAGAATCATACCACTTCGCTTGATGAGAGAGGGCGAGATACCATGACACACCATGGAAACATCACAAAAAACAGTATAACCTGGCTTTGCGACGGCTTCCCGGAACTTTTCTATAAAACCCGGCTTAACTACCAAAAGAGAAGCCAAGGAAAAATCTGCACTGGCATGCACCACTCTTTCGATAATAAAACGTCCGTACTCAGGAAGAGCGTAACAATCGAGTAATTTGTTTATTAAAGCAAAGCTTTTCTTTTCAATCTCTTTACCTTTCAAAGAAAAAACCTCTCCTTCCCTTTTCCCGGGCTCTTTCAAGTATCTTAACCAACTCCTCTCCGGTAAGCGGCCTGTAAGGCTCAAAATGTTTTCCGGAAATCAATCCATCAAAAATTCCTGAAGCGACAGTAACTAACACTGCAGTTTGATCGGCACGGCTCAGAGAATTTATATCCACCAAAACGGGAAAGTCCCCGTTTTCTACCTCAAAGTCAAGAAGAATGTAAAGCCACCGGGCAAGTTCCACCCTGGTAAGTGGTTGGTCGGGATGAAAGAAAAACTTTCCTTCCTTTTGTTCGGGAACCGCTGCTCCAGTATGGATGAGGGTCTCTACGTATCTACTGAAGGAATCGCTCCAGGAAAGATCTTCACATTTACCGGCAACATATCCCTCAGTTTTAAAATCCTTCTTGGTGGGCACATACAAAGGTATTCCCAAGCCCCAAACTACGGCTTGAGCAGCTACTGCTCGGGAAATCGCTTCAGGAAAAGCAAATTCCTTCAGATCTTCAAAAATCTCGGGATAAAGCATGCGGGCCAGTTCCTCAAGTCCCCAAGAAAGACGAGGACCAGGTCTGCTGACAATGGCCTCGTCTACTACATAAACCCTACCTTCTTTGACAGCACGAAGAGAGCGCAACTCTGGACGCTCAAGAATACTCTTTCTGGTTACCCGATTCATGACCCCACGCTGGGCAATATAAACGTCGATTTCGTCAGCCAGACTGAGAAGACGCTCAATACCAAAAGCAGCAATGCGAGAACCTGATCTAACCGGTCGTGCAGAAGAAGCAACGTTAATACCACCAGCCAAAGCAATCAACTCATCAACCAATGTCCCTGGGGTAACCGTTTTATAGTCTTTAGCCACACTCTCGAAAAACACCTTCTTCCTTTGCTCTGGAGGGATATTGCTAATCTTGGCGACAATTCTCGCTATTTCCTGATGAAAACTCTCGGAAAGCTCCCTGGCCTGTCCGGTTAAACCGGTAATTGCTCCGAGCGCGGCAAAGTAATCATCAAGATCGGCAAGGTGTTCGGGATTTAAATCGATGACCGGAATACCCACCCCCTCTAACGCCTCTACAAAGCGAGGATAGTTGGTTACAACGTAATCCCGCACCAAAACCGCATCAGGTTTTAGCGCTATGGCTTTTTCTGGATCCGAGCGATAATCAACGATTTTCTTGAGAGCCACTTCAGGAGGAAAGTCACAGGAAGTAGAAACCGCTATCAGGTTCTCTTGGGCACCCAGAAAATAAAGGCTCTCGGTATGAGCAGTATAGAGCGAAATTATACGATGCGCAGGTTCCTCCAAAACAACCTCTTTCCCCCGGAAATCACGAATGGATACTTCGGCCCAGGTTCCCTGGCAAACACAAAACACGACAACCCAGAAAACAGAAATCAACAAAACAACCTTTTTCAGACGCATCAACCACACCCCCTTATTCCACTCTGTATAAAAGATATAGTTCCCCTTCAGGGCTCTCGTAAGGTACCACCTCGATACCAAAAATCCGCTGAATGTTTTGAGGACTCAGAGCTTCTCTTTTATCCTCCCAGAGTTCCACCTGCCCCCCTTTTACAAAAATGATCTGATCGGCAAAAAGTGAAGCAAGATTTAGATCATGAAAAGCTGCTACTACCAGTTTTCCCTCTTGAGCCAGAAGCCGAGCTTTCTTCAAAAAATTGAGTGTAGAAGCAACATCGATGTTGGAAACCGGCTCATCCAGAAGAAGAACCGGTGTTTCTCTCACCAAAGCTCTCACAAAGGCCACCTTCTGAGACTCTCCGCCGCTCAGAGCAGTCACCGGAGAATCTGCAAGATGGAGAATGCCCCCTTCATCAAGGTAATGTTTGGTCAAACGATGATCTTCCTCAGAGTAGGCCCACCTTCCCGAAGAAAAGGGAAACCTACCAGTAAGAACTGTGTAATAAACCGTGTAAGGAAAACGTACAAAAAAATCTTGAGGAACCAGAGCCACATGGCGAGCCACTTCTCGTAAAGATATCTTTCTCATCTTTTTCCCACAAAGTATAACTTCTCCCTCTTGAGGCACGAGGAGACCAGAAATTAAAGACAACAAAGTACTTTTGCCCGAACCATTGGGACCGAGCAAAGCATAGAAAACTCCTCCTGTAAGGCGTAGAGAAATTTCCTTAAACACCCATCCCTCCCCGTATGAAAAAGAAACCTTATGCAGTTCCACTTCAACTTTCACTTCGTCCCTCACGCCAGGAAACTCGTTTAATGAAAAGATAAAAGAAAAAGGGACCACCAATGAGCGTAGTCCAAACACCAACCGGTATCTCTACTCCAAAATAAACTCGAATAAGGTTATCCGAAACCAAAAGTAACAGCGCACCTCCCAGAGCCGAAAGCGGCAAAAGATAAAGGTGAAGCGGACCAAAAGCGATTCGAAAAATATGGGGCACCACCAGACCCACAAAAGCAATTATGCCTCCTACCGACACTGCTGCAGCAGTGCCCAAAGTAGCCACGATCAAAAGCAAAAGGCGAAAAGTCTCAGTAGCCACTCCAGATTGACGGGCTACTTTCTCCCCAAGACACAAAACGTCCAGCGCCTTGGCTGAAAAAACACCCACCATAATTATTCCCACTGCAAAAGGCCAAAGCCACATCACCTCTTTGAGGTGAATACCCACCAGGGTACCCATTAGCCAAAAAACCAGACTTCCCACTTCCTCACCAAAAAGAT
>JARRBX010000032.1 GCA_029982245.1 Candidatus Atribacteria bacterium
ATTGGTGCCGCATTACACGCTTTTTTGGGAGCACGCATTGTGAAGGGAATAGAACTCATTGCGCAACTAGTGGGCCTGGAAGAAGCTATCAAGGACGCTGATTTGGTCATCAGCGGTGAGGGAAAGTTTGACCAACAAACCCTCTTTGGTAAAGTAATCCATGGGGTGATGAAATACTGCCAGAAGTTTGGGAAACCGTTAATTGTGCTGGCTGGAAAAATTGAATGGGAACAGCTTTCCCAAGAATTACCGGAAGGCATTCTGGCAGCCTTTTCAATTGCCAGCGGGCCGATAAGCGAGCAAGAAGCCATGCAAAAAGCCTCTTTCTTGCTTGAAAAAGTTGCCTTCAACCTGGGCAGAATTCTTTGTTTGGGGAGGGAAAACAATGAAAAAAATACTTTTTGAATTTCCCGACCAGGGTATACGTATAGAAGCAGAGCTTTTGCAGAGCAAGCTTGCCGAAAAACTGACTGGTATTCTTCCCTACGAAACCCGGGTCAACACTTGGGGCGAGGAAATCTATTTTGCTATACCACTTAAAAGCGATATTGAAAAACCACAGGAAACAGTTGCCAAAGGGGATGTCGCATACTGGCCCGAAGGGGCTTGTCTGTGCCTCTTTTTCGGACCCACTCCCATAAGCAGCGGAGAAGAAATACGCCCAGCAAGTGCAGTGGAAGTGGTTGGTAAAATTTCATCTGGATATGAAGCGCTGAAAAAGGTTGTTTCGGGAAGCAAGGTCAGTATTTCCCTTATCCAGGACTAAAAATAAAATGAGTTAGAATAAACTTAGAAAGGAGATGAACTGAATGAGTACCATTTTTGATGTTCGTGCCAGAGAGATACTTGATTCACGCGGCAACCCTACTGTTGAGGTAGAAGTAGTCCTTGCTTCGGGAGCCTTCGGAAGGGCGGCTGTTCCCTCCGGTGCTTCCACTGGTACCTTTGAAGCAGTTGAATTGCGAGATGGCGATAAAAACCGTTACCTGGGAAAAGGTGTCCGCAAGGCAGTCGAAAACGTCAACGAAATAATCGCCCCTGAAATCATTGGTCTTGATGCACTGGAGCAATGTAAAATAGACAAAACTCTGATTGAGCTTGATGGAACACCTAATAAAGGAAAACTGGGAGCCAATGCCATACTGGGGGTCTCGCTTGCTGTTGCCAAGGCAGCCGCTGAATACTGCGGTCTTCCTCTTTACCGCTATATAGGTGGAGTAGGGGCCCGGGAGCTGCCAGTGCCCCTTATGAACATCCTAAACGGCGGAAAACACGCCGATAGCGGTGTAGACATTCAGGAATTCATGATTGCACCCTGTGGAGCTCCTTCTTTCGCTGAAGCTTTGCGTATGGGTGCTGAAGTTTTCCATCACCTTGCCAAGGTCCTGAAGCGTAGAGGATACTCAATTGGTGTGGGCGACGAGGGAGGTTTTGCACCCAATCTGCATTCTTCCGAAGAAGCCATAGAAGTTATCATAGAAGCCATCCAGGCAGCCGGCTATGAACCAGGGAAGGATGTTTTTCTGGCTCTTGACGTCGCTGCTTCCGAGCTTTTCCAGGATGGAATATACGTTTTCTCTCGTGAAGGCGTGAAAAGGAACATCGACGAGATGATCGAGTTCTACCAGAGCCTGGTGGAAAAATACCCCATCGTTTCCATCGAAGACGCCCTCTCCGAAGAAGATTGGGATGGCTGGAAGAAGCTCACCTTTGCCCTGGGTGAAAGAATACAGCTGGTTGGAGACGACCTCTTTGTAACCAATAAAGAGCGCCTTTTGCGAGGCATCAGAGAAAAGACTTGCAATTCTATTCTCATCAAGCTGAATCAAATAGGTACCTTGAGCGAAACCCTGGAAACTATTGAAATTGCAAAAAGAGCGGGATACACTTCTATAATCTCTCATCGCTCAGGAGAAACTGAAGATACTACCATTGCTGACCTCGCTGTGGCAACGAATGCAGGACAGATAAAAACCGGCTCACTCTGTCGTTCTGAACGCATAGCTAAGTACAACCAGCTTCTGAGGATTGAAGAGGAACTTGGTGATGTGGCCATTTTCAGGGGAAAAGACGTCTTCCCCACTAAGAAATAACCAGCTGAATATCTGGAGAATACTTTTTATCACTTTTTTTACCATAGTCCTTTTGCTGTGGATAAACCAGTTCTTAGAGAAAATGGTTATCTACTGGAAAACATGCGAAAGGATTGAGCAGTTCATCCGAGAAGAAGAAAGATTACAGCAGGAAATAGCTGCTATGAAGAAAGAAAAAGAATACCTGCACCAGGACTGGTACATAGAGAAATTAGCCCGGGAACGCCTTAACCTTGTCAAGCCAGGGGAAATTGTTGTGGAGCTGGTTCCCTCTCAAAATCCTTGACAAAGTTTCGGCAAGGTTTGTATAATTAACCCAATTTCAAATAAGGAGGAGCTTAGTAGTTTATGGTTGAAGTGGACAGCATCGTGGAAGGCAAAGTGATAGGCATTGCCAAGTTCGGGGCATTCGTCGAACTTGAAGATGGGAGCAAAGGCCTCATCCACATTTCAGAAATTTCTAACCAGTTTGTAAAGGACGTCAACGATTTTCTCAAAGTAAACGACCGGGTCAAAGTAAAAGTACTCCGAGTCTCCCCGGACGGCAAAATCGACCTATCTCTAAAAAGAGTTGTAGACGAAGAAAAAGAGTACGCAACCAAACTGGAGCAGAGCAAAGCAACTCTGGAGCAAAAAATGAGCCGTTTCTTGAAAGAAAGTCAGGAAAAGCTGGCCAGCCTGAAAACTTCCCGGGACACCAAAAGAAGACGGTAAAAACTTTCAGGTCCGGCATATAAAGCCTCTGTGCCGGACCTGAAAAAAAACCTGTCAAAAACCATTAAAAACCTAAAGCACGCAGTCTTTCTTTCTCAGTGATTATTTCGCCCTTTTCGTTCACACAGCGTAAAACGCCTTTGATAACCCTGGTTTGCGTTCTACCCAGAGCTTCCGGATTACCCAGAAGATGTGGAGCATCCAGAATGCCTCTTCTTACTGCTTCAGCAATGACCCGAGGAGAAGTAAAAGAATCCTCTTCTTTTTCTCCCAGCTTGCGGATTGCCTCCAGAATTAAGCGTCCTTCCTCTTTAAGCTCTTCTTTGCGCTCTTTGATGAAAGCATCCCCTTCTATCGAAGGCAATCCAAAAAGAAGGTCTTTCAGGACTCCGTTAACAATCTGGGCACTTTCAATCACTTCCTCCGGGCGAGCAAGGTGAACAGCCTCACAGAAACCAACCACATGGATGATGTCTGGTTCCAGGAAGAGACCCAAAGCAGTAGAAGCGCCGAGCTGCCCCTTAGCCAGATTGAGATCCGCAGAAAAATGAGCCAGACCACCTCGAACCTGAGTAAAAACCGTAAACTCGTCATCAATCAGCTCTGCAATGAGTTCCCTCTTGGCAAGCATTTTAGCCAGGTCAGCCACAGGAGAAATGCCAGGAGGCGTGTTGAGCATATACTGGGCAACGTAAAAACGGGCTCCAGCTTTTTTCGCATTGTAAGCAGCAAGATAAAACGAAGCAACGGCCACCGAATCAGGAGCGTCTCTCAGGCTCCACTGGTGTGACTCATTTACTTCAAGAGGCACGCCTAAGGAAGCATAGGTTTTCATAGCTTCCTGATTTTCTCGAATTGCTTCCTCAAGAGAACGCTTGCTGCGACCATCGAGGACACTATACCAAGTGAGGGGCACTGCTCCCCAGGCAATATTAATGGTCTCTTTCAAAAGATGTGCCCACTTTACAAGGTCATTAGTTCCACTGTAACAGCGCAGCAAGGGATAATTCCCTCGGCGCGAAGCCTTATAAATCTGCTCCAGGTCCTCTTTGTTGCGCAGTGGTACCCCTCCTGCACCGCTACGTTCGGGAATCATCTGTTCAGGGCGAAAGAAAAATTCCTGTGCATTCTGGTCAGGACCAAGAGAAATCACATCGATCACTTTTGCCTCAGCAATCCTGCTCACACCCTGTACCGTTTCCTCCACCGTGGGCAGGCCAAAGTGGTGACGCAAGATGGGAAAGGGCTTTCTGGAAGCTATGCGTTCAGGCAAATTCTGGGGGTACCTTTCCTCAGGGGTCGTCCTTGGCCTATCAGAGATGCTTTCCAGAATTTCTTGAAAAGTTTCCTCTCCAGTAAAGATGAAGTTGAAAATACCTATTTCCTCGGCGATGGACTTCAAAGAAGGTGTGCAGCTTAAAATAAGCTCCAGCTTGCCCTCCAGGCCCTTTGCTTTCAGAGCGTCTCGGAGCTCCCTGAAAAGGGAACGTGCAGCATCTTCGCTCAAGCGGTAACCAACAATCACCTTTTGTGGTTTGTGGTTGACAATTTCCTGAACCAGCTTTTCAATGGGAACAGCTGGACCCAGAAAAATCGATTTATACCCGTATTCCTCTGCCAGGCTTAGAAAACGGTAAATACCTGCAACATGCACGCAGTTTCCTATCGAAGCACCAATGATTAATTTTTGCGAAGTCATAGCTTCTCCTCCTCAACAACCACCATTTCCCGAATTTCTTTCACAGACATACCCGCAACTCCCAGTTTCTCAACGGTTCTCCCTTCCAAAAAGTAATTTCGCCCGTGCAACAGTGAGGCAAGATGAATAAGGGCATCGATGGTAGGTGTGGGAACTCCCAGCATTTTGCCAAAAGAAGCAATGGGAACCAGACTCATGGGCACATCTTCGGTAATGTAGCGATGAAAAATGGTGGAAGGCGCTTTAATACCCCGATAACCAGGGTTGTTTTGAATGGCCTCGTAGAGGTTGCGTCCGTAAGCATCATACGCTGAGTACAACCATTCTCTTGCAGTAACCGCTCTCACTCCCAAGGCCTCAGCAACCTTAACTCTTTCCTGATCCACAGCTTCAAGAATCAAGGCCACCGAAGGGGTAATCCCTTCCATATAATAGTCAAACTCTCCATGAGTGCTTTCGATGCGCCCGGCATTCAGAATAGTTAGGGTGGGATGGAAAACGGCTCCAATGTTGTTGAAGCTGGTCTTCAAAACGTTGTCTTCGGGAACAAACTGGGGCAAAGCCTGACGCAAAGTTCGCACCACTTCTACCGTTTTATAGGCCGGGATGGCAGCAACTGGAATACTGTTTTTAATCCTGAAAATGCGTGCCTGAGCCGGACCAGTGACCCGGCTTGCGAAAATAAAAGTTTGTGCTTCGGCAACGATGACTTCTGCTTTTACTCCCCGCTCCTGAAAAACATGCTTGACTTCAAGAGCTCCACCGGTCCTGCCAGGGTTCAAAACCACGATTTGGCCATCCTCAAGATAAGGAGACATGATTTCTGCCAGGAAGCGGTGTCCAGTTGCTGGAACTACTACCATGATAACCTTGGCACCCTTTACAGCCTCACCAATGTCAGAGGTCACCAGCTTCAGAGGAGCAAAACCTTGAATTTCCCCCTCCAACTGAACACCACCCATGATTTTCACAGACCCAATCCTCTCCGGGCTGCGGTTGAAAAGATGAACCGGAAAACCCTTAAGAGCCAGATATCCCGCTAACGCCTGACCACCATGACCGGCACCCAGTATTGCAAAAGTAATTTGCTCACTCATATTGCAACTCCAACCTTTTTGCAGCGATTTCCAGGAGACGTCTAACCATTTCCTGGTAACTAAAGCCAGCAACGCTACACATTTCGGGAAAAGCACTGTGACGAGGATGTAGCAAGGGCAAGGAATTGATTTCGAAAAAGAAAGGCATGCCTTCTTTTTCTGCAAAAATACAGTGGAAGGTCGCAAAATCACGTAGGTTCAATTCCCGGTATATCTTAAGAGCCATGTTCTCCACAAGTGTTTTTTGCTCCTCAGAAAGGTCCGAAGGACAGGCAACATCAATGACGTAACCCCTGCGGTTTTTGAGTTCCGGATCACGAATGGGTTTTTCTTTGCTCAGGTTTACTTCCATAATGGGCAGAACCTCCAGTTCCCGGTCGTTGCCCCATATACCTATCACCAATTCACGGCCTGCAACAAACTTTTCAACCAGTAATTTCTCCATACTCTTTCGATAAAAATCTTCCAGGGCTTCCTTTAAGCGGGACTCTTCAGTGATTAAAGAGCTCATATCAATAAGGTTATCCTGAATTCTGAAACGGGGCTTGATGATAAACGGCAAATCCAGGTTCTCGGGAATTTCCAGGTTGGGTGACCATAAAAAATACGAGGGCGTGGGCACGCCAATACCTCGCAGAGAAAGCTTAACCAAACTGCGGTCCAAACACAGAGAGTGGACAGTGGAGCTGGAACCAAGGTAGGGGATACCCATGGAGTCAAAAATAGAGGGGAGAAAGGACTGATTATAAATTCGTGCTGCTGAAACTGCAAGATTAAAAACGAAATCCACCTCGCCTCGAGCGAAGAAATCAATAAGCTCTGGTAAGGGCTGGTCAACATTCAGTCTTACCACTTCCAGAGAAAGCTCTCTCAAAGATTGCTCTATGAGTTCCAGGGTCTTACCTTTCAAATCAGGTTGCAGTTGATAATAGCGACTTTCCCGCTCCTCGAAGACGCTCTGGCTGTAAGCAATACAAATTCTCCTGATAGTAATAGCGTTTCACCTCCTCTGGCGTAATAAAGCCGGAAGCAGAATTTCTGCTGGAATAAGAGCAAATAGTGCTCTTTAAATTTATCATAAACCGGCGCTTTCTTGCAAATTTTGCACCCAGAAAGCATCAGCTCCTTTGCTATAATAAGCGCATGGACCACAAAAAATTCATGGAAATAGCTTTAAAGGAAGCCTGGCAGGCTTTCCAGGAAGACGAAGTCCCAGTTGGGGCTTGCCTGGTCAAAAACGGGCAAATTGTATCCTGTGGTCACAACCGCCGGGAAAAACTGCAGGATGTTACTTCACATGCAGAAATAGAAACCATTCGTAAGGCTTCCCAGGAACTTGGTACCTGGAGACTGGAAAATTGTATTCTGTACGTGACCCTTGAGCCCTGTCCCATGTGTGCTGGTGCCATAATTCAGGCCCGGATTCATAAAGTCTATTTCGGTGCCAGAGATCCTAAGGCTGGTGCAGCAGGAAGCAAAATTAACCTCTTTCAACCCGGGCTTTTTAACCATACCACTGAAATAGAAGGAGGATTACTTGCAGAAAAGTGTAGCCAAATCCTGAAACAATATTTTAAAATAAAGA
Source organism: Candidatus Atribacteria bacterium (assembly GCA_029982245.1). Classification (GTDB taxonomy): domain Bacteria; phylum Atribacterota; class Atribacteria; order Atribacterales; family Thermatribacteraceae; genus Thermatribacter; species Thermatribacter velox. The sequence goes on from JARRBX010000032.1 coordinate 7,189, forward strand.
GAGAACAGAGCGGAGAGGTGGCCGAGCTGGACGAAGGCGCTCGACTCGAAATCGAGTAGGCAGGTGCAGAGCTTGCCTCGTGGGTTCGAATCCCACCCTCTCCGCCAGGCCCAAGGAATTTAAAGGAACAACAAAGCTCGCAATAACTTCACCACAAATGCACGTATACCACTGCAAGCACCAGCTACAAAACTCGGCAAACGACTAAGCTTTAAAAAACCAGTACGGAGGGGATGACCCATGAAAGGCTGGCAAATGCAGGAACTCAAAAACATTGTTAAAAAGTATGGTGGCCAGGTAGCCCTGTGTGAATCAAAAGAAGCTGCACAGGAAAAAGCCCGAGAACTGGGAACAAACGCAAAGATACTTCAGGTTGCCGGAGACCCTAAACATTACGTCCTGCTTCCTGAAGGAGCGGACATCAAATCAATCGCTAAAGAAATCTACGAAAAAGCAGCGCTGGAAGTAAGTGAAAGCTGAAAGCGCAAATTCTGAGAGTTTTTCAGTCTTTGAGGAACCGACATATAAACCCGGCACTGGTCAGAAGGGAGGAACAATGCTTGAAAAGGTATGGCATGGTAATCAAAGTAAAACCTGAAAAACTGGAAGAATACAAGAAGCTGCACCAGAACGTATGGCCAGGAGTGCTCAAAACTATTAAAGAGTGCAATATTCGTAACTACAGCATCTTCTACAAAGATGGGTATCTTTTTAGTTACTATGAATATGTGGGCGATAATTACGAAGAAGACATGAAGAAGATGGCTCAAGATCCGGTAACTCAGGAATGGTGGAAGCTTTGCAAACCCTGCCAGGAACCCCTGGAAACCCGCAAAGAGGGAGAATGGTGGGCAGAAATGGAAGAAGTATTCCATGTTGATTAAAAGGGAAAGAGTTTGCTCAACATGGCTCCCAAAGAAAGAGTTCAAAAAGCCATCCAGAGGAAAAAGGTCGAACTGGATCGGTTACCCCACCAGATAGATTTCACCTGGAAAATGAAACAGAAAGTTTCCAAAGCTTCAGGCCTCAAAGAGCAAGAGTTGCCCTTTGCACTAAAAAATCACATCTTCTACATTGATACTCACCAGAAAGTCCGCAAAGACGAAACAAAAGGCGTGGACTACGATATATTCGGTGTTGGTTGGGATATTGTACGCTCCGAAGGTTATTTACCAATTGAACACCCCCTCGATAGCTGGGAAAAAGTGAAAACCTACCAGTTTCCTGATCCCAAATCCCCAGTTCTCTACCGTGATGCGCAAAATATCGAGCGAGCCAAAGAAGAGGGAATGTTTATCTTGGGCTGTCAGGGATGGGCATTATTCGAGAGAGCCTGGCTTTTGAGGGGTTTTGAAAACTTCATGATGGATTTGGCAGACAACCTAGACAGGGCAGAAAAACTTTTGGACGAAATCACCGAATATCAGATAGAGGTTTCCAAAAATCTTATCAAGCTCGGCGTTGACGGGATTTACACTGGAGACGACTATGGAAGCCAAAGGGGACTGTTAATTTCCAAAAAGACCTGGCAAAAGCTTATCAAACCTCGACTTGCCAAAGTCTGGAAAGTTGCTAAGAACGAAGGATTGCCGGTTTTCCATCACTCCTGCGGTAATGTGGTGGACATCCTTGACGATATGATAGAAATAGGACTGAACGTTTTACTCCCTGTGCAACCCCAAGCTATGGACATAAAACTGCTACAGGAACGTTTCGGCGATAGGCTCTCCTTTATGGGGGGAGTGAGCACTCAGCAAACCCTTCCCTTTGGGAGTCCGGGAGAGGTTAAAGAAGAGGTGAAAAATTGCATAGAAATCCTTGGCGAAAGAGGCGGCTACATCATTGCTGCTTCTCACGAGATAACTTCTGATTGTTCCATTGAAAACCTTAGAGCTTTCCTTGAGACTATACGCGATGTAAATGGGAGTGAAATTCCGCTTTTGGAAAGCTTAAAGCCTTAAACTTCAACCAAAACTTGGAGAAAGTGAAAGAAAAATTGCCTGCAGTTTTCATTCCACAATCACACAAATTTTTACCAACCTTACGCAAAAATTGTGCAAAAACTGAAGTAGACACAATCTTTAAAAAAGACATTCAGGGTGTTATCTTTCCACAGCCAGTAGGCTGAAGGTTCTGTGTGCACTCTTTTTGGCTCCTTAACATCATGAAGGCGCAAAATCCAGTCTCTACTTTGAGGAGCCTGGAGTTGAATGGCGTATTCCTTCTCAGCACTTTGCGCCCTGAGCAGAGCAAACATGTCTTCGGCAATAGGAAATCTCTGTTCCAAAGAAGTAACACCAAAAACATCGAGTGACAGAGTTTCCCAAGGTTCTTCAGCACGCCGAATAGGATTCCTGACTTGAGGAATCACCGAGTTTTCTCGAACGAAGACCGGGATCTTATCAAGAGGAACTTCTCTTTGTAGCCAGCGAGGTCCAGCAATCACCTCACCGCCCCAGAACTCGAGCCATTTGCCTTCCGGAAGATAAATTTTTACTTCGTTCTCCGAATTCAAAACCGGGACAACCAGAAAAGATTCTCCCAGAAAATATTCCCACCATATCCAAAAGGTAGTTTGATCCTCAGGGTACTCCCAGAAAAGAGGACGCAAAAAGAGATTTCCCTCCTCCCACACTTTCATTGCCTCTCCCCAAAGATAGGGAAGCAAGCGATAACGAAGCCTGATAAACTTACGAGCAATGTTACAGGTGCGTTGATCGAATTTCCAGGGGAGTCTGGTAGTTGTTCCATGCAATCTAACATGAGAGCACAATACAGCAAACTGCAACCACCTTATAAAAAGCAGTGGATCAGGACTCCCCATAAAACCACCCACATCATGGCTCCAGAAAGGTACTCCAGAAACACTCAAGCTCAATCCTCCTCGAAGGGTTGCTGCCATACTATCAAAATCACAAAGAGGGTCTCCAGACCAGCAGAGTGGATATCTTTGCATACCGGAAAAGCCCGACCTTCCCCAAACAACGGGGTTCTCAAAATAATCAGCAAGTACTTCGTATACTATCCGGTTATAGAGTAACGGATAAAGATTATGCATTTCTTTTCCGGTTTTCCCATTGTGGAATAAGCCGTCCTCGGGTATCTCCTCACCAAAATCAGTCTTAAACGTGGAAACTCCCATCTCGATAAGATGCCGATGCTTTTCCTTATACCACTCACTGGCTTCCGGATTCGAAAAGTCCACAATCCCAGCAGGATTATATCTTTCCCTACTTCCCCTGGCTTCGGTCTTTATACCCCGGAAGGCAAGGGGCGCAATATAAGGGTTGCCGCTTTTATCCTTCACCAGAAAACCACCGGTTTTTGCTTCCTGGAAAATCTCCGTGTTAGTATCAAGATAGGGATGTTCCCAGAGACAAACCTTTATTTTATATCCACGAACCTTATTGAGAAAATCCTCAGGATCAGGAAAATATTCAAGACTCCAATGAAAAGAACAGTAACCGCTCTCGCCCATCCAGAAAGGATCCAAATGCAATACATCCAGAGGAAATCTCTGTGTCTCAGCTTCTTTAAGTACCCCCAAAATGCGCCCCGCATGCATAATATCTCCTGAGCGGTGATCTCCAAATACCGATACCCACAAACCCAGACTCCACAGAGGAACCGGGCGAGGCCAGCCCGTTAACCTAAAATATTCTCTCAGGATATCGGCAAAAGAATCACCACGAATAACGAGGAAATCCAGAACGGGTTCGTGCACAACCAAAAAGTGGCTAAAATTAGAACTTACTCCCAGGTCAAAAACAACCTTAGAAGTGGTGTTGACAAAAATCGCGTATTTTCTGGAACTCATAAAAAAAGGAATATTCTTATAGCTCTTTTCGCTGCCTGCCCCATAAGCATTACGATTCCAGCAGGTTATTAATTGTCCTCTTTTATTCCAGTCAGTAAATTTTTCTCCCAAACCAAAGAAGTGTTCGTCCTGAAAAAGACGCCAGGAAAAAACCTGCCAACCTTCCTGAAAATCAAAACCGCAGCCTGGCACCAGATCATTCCCAGAAGCATCCAGATCTCGACTTCTGCTCTCAGTAACCACCCTGTGAGAAACAGGATCCTTCACCTTTATTAAAAAGGGCTCTCTATAAACTTCCAGAACACTTTTTTCAGTTTCCAAACGCGCAAACCCCAATTTTTTCCCAAAACTAATCCGCGTTCCAATAAATTCCGGCTCTTTCTCCAGACAAACGCCCGAATGTCCTTCACCAACCACGACCCTGAAGGTATTGGGAGAAACAAAACCAGCACTGAGCGGTAATTGCTTTCCAGTTTCACTCTGAAGTTGAGCTTTTAGAACCCCAGACACAGAACGCATTGCTTCCAGAGTTATCCACTGCTCCACCTCCACTCCCCTCCTTTCAACCCTTTACTGCACCGGCAGTTATACCTCCCACAATATATCTTTCCAGAATCAAGAACAAAAAGATAATCGGAAGAGTTATGATCATGGAAGCAGCCATAATGATGTCCCAGGGCTGGTGATACCCAGAAAAGAGATGATTCAACCCTATGGGCAAAGTAAACTTTTCCTGACTGTTCAAAAACACCATTGCAAAAAGAAATTCATTCCAGGCGATCATAAAAGTATACAGAATAACCACCGTAAGCGCAGGAGTAGCAAGAGGTAAGATCACTTTTATCACCACCTGTGGTCTGCTACAACCGTCAACCAGGGCTGCCTCTTCAATATCACGGGGAATGGTAACCAGATAAGAAGCAAGCATATAAATGCCTACGGGAAGAGTTTGACTCAAATAAGCAACGAGCAAACCATTCAGATTATCTTGGAGTCGTAGCCTGGAAACGATGAGATACAAAGGTATTACCAGCAAAACAGGAGGTAAAGTATACACTAAAAGCACCAGGTTAGAAACCAAATTTCTACCAGGAAACCTGAGGCGAGCAATAGCATAGGCTCCGGCAATGCTTATCACCAAAGTCAAAAACACGGTAAGCAAGGTAACGTAAAGGCTATTCAGAGCATAATTTATGAAACCATAACTGAACAGAGCCTCTGCATAGGCACGAATACCCCAGTTACGAGGCCAGAAAACCGGAGGCCAGGCAAAAAGCTCTCCAAAGTTCTTCACTGAAGAAATGAGCATCCAGTAAAAGGGGAAAAGAACCACCACAAGGAAAAGAAAGAGAGAAACCCGGGAAGCAATGCTCAACTTTTTCCTTTTCACCATCTAAGCACCCTCTTTATATATATGGGGAGAGACACGATGAGTATCAGAAAAAGAACCATCGAGCAGGCCGCACCTTCTCCCAGGTTTTGAACTTCAAAACCCAGGTTGTAGACCATTATGGGCAACGTTTTGGTCCCTGCAGCACCTCCGGTAAGGAGATAAATATCATCAAACTTGTTAAATGACCACATAAAACGAAGCAAAAATATAACACCCAGAGTATTGCGTAACTCAGGAAGAACAATATAAAAAAACTTTTGCGCACTGCTTGCGCCTTCAACATCTCCAACCTCAAAGAATTCTTGAGGTATGGCTTGAAGTCTGGCTAAAGTCAGCAACATGCAAAACGGGAAATACCTCCAGGCCTGAAAAACAATTACCGCAATTAAAGCCAGCGGTTTCTCTGAAAGCCAGGCCCATCCGACGTCGGTGACACCAAGGCTTACCAGAAAGTAGTTGCCAACTCCATAAAGGGGGTTTAGAATCCAGCGCCAAACAAAGGCCAGTGCAATTACCGGAGCAACATAAGGAAAAAGAAAGATACCCCGAACTAGACCTCTTCCTCTGAAGCGCTGGTTAATAATTAGCGCCGCCCACAAGCCAAGAAGCATGGCAAAAAAGGAAGAAGTGACTGAATAAAAAATATTCACCCAAAGAGCCGGCAAAAACTCCTGATTGCGAAACACTGCCCAAAAATTCTTAAATCCGGCAAAAGGATTATTTTCTCCTATAGAGGTTAAAGTTACCCGTTGAAAACTCAGCCAAACGTTGAACAAAAGAGGATAGAGGATAATGAGTGCAATCACCAGGAGCGTGGGCAGGAGAAACTGAAAAGCAAGTATTTCTTCTCTCCTTCTTAAAGAATAACGCATATTTTCCTCTCTTCTAAAATATGAGTTGAGGGGTATTCTCAAATACCCCTCAACTCATGGAAAGTCCAGGAATAACCCGTTATTCTTCCAGCAGCTTCCTTATTTCGTCTTCCAACCACTTCACAGCCTGAGAAGAACTCCACTCTTTAGTACGTACTTTATCAACTGCCTTGGGGAACAAATAAAGATTGTAAATCTTTTCTATTACCGGGAAAGAAATACCTTCAAAGTAGCCCCACCTGCGGAAGGAGTTAATTCCCTCCAAAAGGTTTTCAATCGCCTGAGGATCGTATAGTTTCAAAATTTCATGTTCTTTCCACTGATCAATGGCGCTAACCCGTACAGGAGCTTTCCCGTAAACCGCCATGAACAGCCAGCGCACATAGCCATCGCTCATCAAGAACTCAGCCCATTGTTTGGTTTCAGGATTTGCTCCCTTCAAAATCGCCAGTGTATACATTTCACCATAGGTGCCAGAAAGCTTCGGACCATTAAGCTTGGCGACAATGCCTGTCTTAGAGGGCAAACCCTCAATTGGAGCCCATTCACGGTCCCGAACACCAGCAATATCTCCCAGGAGATAAGAGGAATAAACAGCCGTTGCAACCCGGTCGGTGAGGTAATACTGGTTAGTTTCCCGCCAATCTAAGTATCCAGGAGGACCGTATTCACGAATCATCATAGCATACCACTCAAGAGCTTCTTCCATTTCGGGAGAATTGACCACCAGTTCCCCCTGAGGATTAAAAATCCTTGCTCCATTGGAGAGAGCGATAAACTCAAAACCTTGCTGAGTGAAAAGCTTCTCAGGGTGTGAACCCATGGCGATGCCGAAACGTTTTGGAGGAGTATTAAGGGCTTTTGCGGCTTTTTCAAGACCATCCCAGGTATCTGGTGCACCCAATCCAGCCTGGTCAAAAAGGTCCTTACGGTAATAAATGAGCTGAATCCAAGCATCAAGAGGTATGGCGATATAGCCCTCTCCCTGCACGGAACGAAGAAGAGCTAGGGCTGCCGGACTAAACGTTTCTTCGCCCAGGTTTTGGATAACTTCTGTAGTCATAGCAATATCCAACAAACCTTCACTCGCATATCCCGTGGCCGGG
>JARRBX010000033.1 GCA_029982245.1 Candidatus Atribacteria bacterium
TGACTGGTTTTATTGAAAGAGAGCTCTGCGCAATGGGGGTATCTCGGCACAATATCGAGATAGCCCCCTGGTGTACCTCTTGCGAACAGGACCTTTTCTACTCCTTCAGACGAGAAAAAGAAAGAGCAGATCGCATGGCGCTCATTGCTTGGTTACGCAATTGACTTCACCAATCCTCAAAAAATTGTTGCCAATTGCCCCTATTTAATATTTAATTGTTTAGTGAACTTCCACAATGGAAAGGGGGAGAAGCCTTGAACAATGCAGTGGCTCACCATTTGCTGATAGAAATCATTGGTTCTGCTTTGCTGAATGATGCTCGCCTTGTAGAAGAATTTTTTAAAGAATTGGCCAGCACTTACCAGGGAGAAATCCTGGGATTGAAAATACACCAGTTTGAACCTCAAGGTATAAGTGGTCTTTTGATAATGCCTGAATCACATATCGCCATTCACACCTGGCCTGAATACGGGTACGCATCTCTGGATATATTTCTGCAAGCCGGATGGGATCCCCAAAAGAGCGTGCCTATCATCCGGAAATTTTTTAAACCCCAAGACGTAAAAATTGTAGAACTGGAAAGGGGCGTGAAAAAACAAAATGGAACTCTGGTATTTCCAAAGCTACATTGAAAACTATCAGATGGGCCTCAAGGTGAAAGAAACGCTTTTCTGTGGTAAAACCCGCTTTCAAGAAATTGCCATTCTCGATACTTTTCTTTACGGGAAAACTCTCATTCTGGATGGAATCGTGCAAACCACGGAAAAAGATGAGTTCATGTACCACGAAATGCTGGTACATCCTGCCATGTTTGTACATCCTAATCCTCGAAAAATCTTCATTATAGGCGGTGGAGACGGTGGTGCTTCGAGAGAAGTGCTTAAACATCCAGTTGAAGAAGTGCACCTCGTGGATATTGACGAAGGGGTAATTGAGCTATGCAGACGCTACTTCCCACAGCTTGGAAACTGGGAAGACCCACGCTTAAAGGTTCTGGTTGAAGACGCTGCTCGGTTCATCAAAGAAAGTGACCAAGTTTTTGACGTTATTATCATGGATTCCACAGATCCTATACCTCGAGGAGTAGCCGAACCACTCTTTTCCAAGGAGTTCTTTCAGCAGGTGTTTGAGCATCTTTCACCAGAAGGTCTTTTTGTTTCCCAGATAGAACCACCCTTTTTCGAACCCGAACGAGTTCGCAAGCTATGGGAAAATTTGGATATGTTCCCTATTGTAAAGGTATATTGGGGATTAGTGCCTACTTACCCCGGCGGAGTGTGGACGTACGTAGTCGGCTCGAAAAGTCTGGACCCTCAAAAGCCTCTGCGCAAACCCGATTTTCCAACCAGGTATTACTCACCAGAAGTTCATCAGGCCGCTTTCACTTTACCGGTATTTTTCAAACAGTTACTGGAAGGCAAGGAGTCGTAGGGATTACCCCTACGACTCCTGATATTCACGCCTGATATCGGCCTGCAAATCTCGATTCATGCGAGCAAGCAAAGATTTTTGATGAAAATATAGGCCCTCTCGTGCAGCGAGTTCGGCAAAAAGCTCAAAGTTTATGTTTGGATCTGAGGCGGGAACCACTACCGAAGACGCAACCACAAAATCCCTGACTGAGAGAGGAGAAGCAAAACGGCTACTTCCCTGGGTAGGTAATACATGATTGGGGCCATAACCATAGTCTCCCAGAGCAACCGGTGCGTAAGGCCCAATAAAAATAGCTCCTGCACTCTTCACCTTATCCACTACTTCAAACCCCCGTGATACCATGACTTCCAGATGTTCCGGGGCAATGGCTTCAACAATTTTCCAGGCCAGATCCAGATTCTCCAGCTGATAAAGGTAAATAGGAACTGTTCGCTCCAGGGGATTGCTGGCCCATTCCCGTTCCACTTTCTTTTTAACTGTAACCAGGAGTTCCTCGCTATCCGACAGCAAAATGCTTTTTGCAAGAGGGTCGTGTTCTGCTTGAGCCAGCAAATCTAGAGCTATCCAGTCTGCTCTTGCACCTCGCTCAGCAACAATAACCACCTCTGACGGCCCAGCCAGAGCATCAATACCCACCACACCGTAAAGCAGTTTCTTGGCAGCAGTAACATAAACGTTGCCTGGACCAACTATCTTGTCCACAGCAGGGATAGATTCAGTACCAAAAGCGCAGGCTGCAATAGCCTGTGCACCCCCCACCCGATACAGGTTATCTATCCCGAGGTAAAAGCAGGTCGCCATTATCTCAGGCGATACGTTTCCTTCCCGGTCGGGAGGCGTAAACACCATTATGTTTTTGACCCCCGCTTCTTGAGCAGGTACCACTCCCATTATCAAAGAAGACGGATACGCAAAGCGCCCTCCAGGAACGTACACTGCGCAACTTTGCAGGGGGCGCATCCATTCACCCATAAAAGAACCCTGTTCACTCAGCCACCAGGAATTCGTTTTTTGCAAGCGATGGAATCTGCGTACTCTATCTACAATTACCTTCAATGTCTCTTTAAAAGAGGAACTTAAGCTTTCCCAACTCTCCTCAAGCCTTGCTTGAGGAATCAAAAAATCGGTAACATTGCAACCATCAAACTGCCTGGTGTAGTGAGAAACTGCAGCATCGCCTTTTTCGAGCACGTCTTCTACGATTTTCCGAACCCTCTCAGTAGCCTGCTCAAAAAAGCGAAACGTTTCCCGACGCGAAAGCGCAAGGTCGGAGAGAACTTCCTCCTGGTCAAAAACGGGTTTAAGAATCACGGGAATGCTTTTCAAGCCTCACCACTTCCTTTAATTCACCAGCCAGTTTGGCAATCTGGCTGGACTTAGTCTTAATGCTTACTCGATTAGCAACCAGGCGCACCGAAACAGGTGCTATTTCTTCCACTACATGTAATTTGTTTTCTCGCAAAGTTTTCCCCGTAGAAACAAGATCTATAATGCACTCAGCAAGCCCTATGGCCGGAGCGAGCTCTATAGAACCATACAGAAAGACAATATCAGCGTGAATGCCCCGTTCTTGAAGATAAGAGCGAGTAAAATTGGGATACTTAGTAGCCACACGTAGACGTTCCCTTTCAAATATCACTTCAGCATCCGTTCCCTCAGGAGCTGCCAGCACCATGGCACATTTGCCAATTCCCAGGTCCAGAAGTTCATATACCTCGTTCTGGCGCTCTAAAAGAATATCTTTTCCCACCAGTCCCACATCAGCAGCTCCATATTCCACATAGGTGGAAACATCCTTTGGGTGAGTCAAAATGAAACGCAACGGAAAATCAGCCGACTCAAGAACCAGTTGTCGGGATTCAAAATCAAGGTTTTCAGGCCATCCCGAAAGCAGAGACAAAATCTTCAACACTTCACCCTTGAGCCTACCAGTAGGCAAAGCCACGGTCAGCTTTTCCATGTCCCAAACTCCCTTTTTATAAACTCTTCAAGCTCGGCTATAGCGCTCTCAGGAAATTCAACGCTCTGGTCCTGCCAGGAAACCCGGCAGTGCTTTTCTGGCCATTCCTGAAGAACAAGCGATATGCCCTGCTCACGAAGCCTTTCAGCTACCCCAAAAATAGCCTTGCGCACTCGAGAAGAAAAACAAACTTCAAAGACCAGATGCGAAGCTCTGGAAGTAAACGAACTCTCTTCAATAACTTCCATCAAACGTTCCACAAAAAGGGCAAAACCACAGGCTGGAGCTTTCTTCCCGAAAATAGGGAAAAGTTCATCATACCTACCACCAGCCAAAAGTGGATGTCCAACTCGAGGAGAAAAACCTTCAAAAACAATCCCGGTATAGTAATCAAAGTCTCGAATCACGCCCAGGTTTAAAAAAACTCGCTCAGCAAGGCCATAATCTTCGAGAATGGTCAAAACCTCTTTAATCCTCTCCAGGATCGCCAAAATCTCTTTTTCCTCACCGAAACGAGCCTCGGCTTTTTTGAGGAGTTCCCAACGTCCTCTCCAGAAGGGTAACTCCACAAAAAATTCTCTAAGAGAAAACCCGGAAAAAGACCTTTCTCCAATGATATCCCGAAGTGCAACAAAATCGCGTTTTTTCAAAAGCTGCTTCACAAGGTTTTCTTCCAAGGGAGAAAGTCCAAGTTTTTTGACCAAGACTTTAAAAAAGCCTGCGTGACCTACATCAACCTCAAAATCGGCAATGCCTGCTCGCTCCAGCGAAAAAAGCGCCAGAGCAACAACTTCTGCATCATCCTGGGGTCTGTTAGAACCTATATTTTCGAGTCCTATCTGGGTTAGCTCACTCTCCGTCCGGAATGAAGAAGAAGGGTAGCGAAAAATTTTCCCATCGTAATAAACCCGAAAACGCGGGCAAGCTTCCTTGCTCCTTGAAGAAAGCATTCTGGCTACAGAAGTGGTAAACTCAGGACGCAGACAGACTAATTCCCCATTCCGGTTTATAAACTTAAAGGTTCTCTCTCTAAGGTCTTCCCCCAACGTTTTTTCCAGTGTGGCATAATACTCGATGGTTGGAGGTTCAACTTCTTCGTAACCCCAGCTTTCAAATAGAGACCTCAACTGTTGCTCAATTCTTCTTTTCAATTGTACTTCTCGTGGATAAAAGTCCTTCATTCCAAAAACCAGTTCCAAGCTTCTTTGCCTCCTTCCCAAACTCAACACCAAGTATAATTTATAACCGTCGAGCTTTGCAAGGAAAACAAACTCGTGTACAATAGGCCTTAGCAGGCTGAGGAGGTTAAAGCTGAGCAATGGGTAGCGTTAAGGATTTGATTGTTCTTGCCTCACCTATTGAAGACCGACCAGGAAGAGGGAAATTCATTTTTTCAGATCGCTATTCAGTTTTTGATTGGGGAGAAATGCCCGACCATATTCCTGGAAAAGGGGAAGCGCTCTGTCTCATAGGAGCGTATTTCTTTGAAAAGCTTGAAGAGCAGGGAATGGCTACTCACTATCTGGGCCTGGAAGAAAACGGAAGCCTTAAAAGACTATCAGAGCTGGAAAAACCTTCAAGGGTCATGCAGGTTCGGCTGTTTAAGGTCATCCAACCTCCCTTGCTGGGAAATGACTATGATTACTCCGTTTACCAGAATACTACCGGAAATTTTTTAATACCATTTGAATTTATATATCGCAACTTTCTCCCTCAGAGCTCGAGTTTCAGAAAAAGAGTAGAAAAAGGAGAAATAAATCTTGCTGACTTTGGTCTTTCCAGACTCCCCAACCCTCAAGAACCTCTCGAACCACCCCTGATTGATGTATCAACCAAACTCGAAGAACAGGACCGTTACCTGAGCTGGGACGAGGTCTTAGGCTATCAGATTATCAACCAGGAAGAACAGGCACGTATCAAAGACCTGGTTCTCAAAATTGACCAGCTTATCTCTCGAGAAATTGAACCCCTGGGCCTACGCAATGAAGACGGAAAAGTGGAGCTGGCTTTTGATGCCAGAAGGAACCTGGTAGTGGTAGACGTGGTAGGAACACCCGATGAATGCCGTTACACCTATCAAGGGTTGCAAATGAGCAAAGAAATAGCTCGTCACTTTTACCGGCAAACTGAATGGTACAGAGAGATACAGGAAGCAAAACAGAAAAACAAATTGGGATGGAAAGCGCTGGCCAAATCCAAGCCACCTCATCTTCCTGAAGAGCTCCTGCAACTTGTAAGCTGGGTCTACCAGCGAATTGCTAATGACCTCACTGGTAGAGCATGGTTTGAAAAAGTGCCTCCTCTACCCGAAATAGCCTCCCGCCTGAAACAATACCTTGGGGGTGAATAATGAACAAAAGGCTCTATCGGTCAAGGAAAGATAAAATGATAGGAGGCGTATGCGCTGGCATTGCTCATTATTTTGATATAGATCCCACTATAGTCAGACTTCTTGCGGTTGCCCTACTCCTTGCCGGAGGGACGGCAATTATCGCTTATATAATCGCCTGGATCATCGTACCTGAAGAACCAGAAAGCGCAAACAGTGTAAGCACGATAGAAGAAAAACCTCAACCCCAAAACCGGAGAGAGTTTTTAGGCTGGATTCTGGTTATAATTGGCGTACTCCTGCTTGCTCGCTATCTTATTCCTGCCGGCCTCATCTGGTGGGTTCCCTGGGGTGGAAAGTTCCTTCTGGGAATTATCATTCTGGTTGCAGGCATATTTCTTCTGGTGAGAAGCTGAGTTTTTGTAAATGTAAAGAGATTTGGGTATGCATATACTTATGCTTAAAAACCACTACCAAAATCACAAAAGGGGTGAATGTTGATGAGCACCAATCTTGACCAACTTGCAGTTACTACCATTCGCATGTTGGCTCTGGATACCATTCAAAAAGCCAATTCTGGCCATCCAGGGCTGCCGCTTGGTGCAGCACCACTTGCTTACGTTCTTTTTGACCGCACAATGAAGTTTAACCCTCGCAACCCAGCCTGGTTCGATCGAGATCGCTTCATACTTTCTGCTGGCCATGGTTCGGCACTTCTTTATTCCCTCCTTTACCTCTACGGATATGAGAAGATGACTCTTGAGGAACTGAAAAACTTCAGACAATGGGGTAGCAGAACTCCTGGACATCCCGAACATGATATTGAATGCGGTATAGAAACCACTACTGGCCCTCTGGGTCAGGGATTTGCCACCGGCGTGGGTATGGCTATAGCTGAAGCACATCTGGCTGCCCGCTTCAATCGTCCGGGCTTTGAAATCATCAACCACTATACTTACGCTTTGGTAAGCGACGGTGACTTAATGGAAGGAGTGGCAGCAGAAGCAGCTTCCCTGGCAGGACACCTCAAACTCGGCAAGCTCATCTACCTTTTTGACAACAACCGAATAAGCCTTTCTGGAGAAACAGCAATTTGTTTCACTGAGGACATCAAAAAGAGATTTGAAGCCTGTGGCTGGCAGGTGCTGGAAGTTTTAGACGGAAATAACCTGGAAGAAATCCAGGAAGCTATCGAAAAGGCCAAGGCCTGCACTGATGCACCATCGCTGATTATGGTTTCTACCCACATAGGTTATGGAAGCCCCAAGCAGGATACCTTCCACATTCACGGTTCACCCCTTAAACCCGAAGAAGTCATAGAGACCAAAAAATTCTACAACTGGCCAGTAGATAAAGAGTTTTACGTACCAGATGAGGTGCTTCAGCATACCCGCCGGGCTGTGGAGCAAGGAGAACGAGCCGAAAAAGAGTGGCGGGAACTCTTCGAAGCTTATACTCAAAAATACCCTGAGCTTGCCAAAGAACTCAAAGATTTAATGGCCGGTATTCTTCCCGAAGGGTGGGAAGAAAGCATTCCTGTTTTCAAGCCCGAAGACGGAGCCGTGGCTACCCGTTCTGCCGGAGGAAAAGTCCTCAATGCACTGGCTGAAAAAGTTTCTGCCCTCATCGGTGGCTCTGCAGACCTTGATCCTTCAACCAATACCGTTTTGAAAGGAAAAGGGAGTTTCCAAGCACCAGGTGTGTGCAACCCCAACACCCAGGGAATAGTTGATGGACCTCTGGGCTATGAGGGACGCAATATTGCCTTTGGAGTACGTGAACATGCCATGGGAGCAATACTAAACGGAATTGCTCTGCATGGTGGACTAATCCCCTTTGGAGCCACTTTCTTTGTGTTTTCTGACTACATGCGGCCAGCAGTTCGCATTGCTGCTCTTTCCAAATGCAAAACAATTTACGTCTGGACTCATGACTCAGTGGGAGTTGGAGAAGACGGGCCAACTCACCAGCCGGTAGAACACTTAGCCAGCTTGCGTGCGGTACCCAATCTGGTTTTAATCCGCCCTGCCGATGCTAACGAAACTGCTCAGGCCTGGCGGATAGCTATCAAACATCAGGGCGGTCCAGTAGGCCTGGTGCTTACCCGCCAGAAACTGCCCATCATAGACCGCAAAAAATATGCCCCGGCAGAAAACCTTGAAAAAGGAGCTTATGTCATTGCCGATTGTGCTCCGGAAGAACCCCAAATCATCATCATAGCAACTGGCTCCGAAGTACACCTTGCTCTTGAAGCATATGAAAAACTCTCTGCAGAAGGCGTAAAAGTGCGAGTGGTGAGTATGCCCTCCTGGGAGCTTTTCGAAGCTCAATCAGCAGAGTACAAAGCATCGGTGTTACCTGAAAAAGTCAAGAAGAGAATTGCCATCGAAGCTGGTTCCACCTTGGGCTGGCACAAATACGTAGGAGAGGAAGGAATTGTTATAGGCATCGACCGCTTCGGAGCCTCTGCACCAGGCAAAGAAGTGCTTGAAAAACTGGGCATCAGCACAGAAAACCTTATCAACAAAGCCAGAGAACTTCTTGGCAAAAAATGAACTTTGCTGGCTGTGGGAAAGCCCTTCCCACAGCCAGGAGCGAACCATTTTTTCTAACTTACAAACTATCTGGATTGCAAGTTGACTTTGTAGTTCTTTCATTGTATATTTAATGTGCTTTGGTGGGCCGTTAGCTCAATTAGGCAGAGCAACTGACTCTTAATCAGTAGGTTGCAGGTTCGATTCCTGCACGGCCCACCATTTTGTTTTTTTTGAAGGTGCTACCAGGTTCTTCCAAAAATCCCTTTTGCTGCATCAGTCGCTCACGAAAAAGGAGTATTTGGGAAATGAAAAAGGTTATGAAAGAAATTTGGGGTGGATTAACAAAGGATTAAAAATTAGAAGAAACTTGTGAGTGGTGGAACATGAAAACCTTACATGAAATAATAAGAGTCTTGGGCGAACAAAAAGAAGGGTTAAAAAAGAAGCATAAAGTCAAAATGATAAAGATCTTTGGCTCTTATGCAAAGGAAGAGCAAAAAGAGTCAAGCGATATAGACCTGATAGTTGATTTTGAGGAACCACCCACGTTCATTGAATTTATAAGGTTACAGGAAGAACTGGAAAAACTCCTGGGGGTAAAAGTTGACCTGCTTACTGAAGAAAGTATTAGCCCATTTATAAAGCCATATATAAAAGAGGTTGTGGAAATATGAAGCTTGCAAAACCATACCTCGAACACATATTACAAGAATGCAGGTTCCTTATAGAAAAATCCGAAGGACTCTGCTTTGAAAATTTTACTAAAGATCCTGTGCTTATGCGTGCTTTTGTTAGGAGCCTTGAGATAATCGGCAAAGCGGTTAAAAATTTACCAGAAGACTTTAAAAAAAGATATCCCGAAATTCCCTGGAAAGAAATAGCTGGAATGCGAGATAAACTCATACACGAATACTTTGGAGTAAATTACAGAATTGTATGGAAAACAGTTCAACAGGAAATTCCCAAACTTAAAGTGCAGGTTGAGGAAATCACAAAAAAAGAGGGCTGGGAGCACGAAGTTTGAAGACTTGCCAGAGAGCTGGAAAGTTGTGAGATTAGGGAAGGTAGCGGAGATAATTAGGGAACCATTTTTTTCCTTCAGAGGCTTACAATACAGGGGGCATAGGATTACCTTTTTGCAAGGCAGGGGAGAAGTTGGAGAGATATCCCAGCCATTCTGCTTCTGAAAGCACCTCCAGCCACTTTTAGGTTCTCCTAAAATCCTCTTTTTTGGTGAACCAGTTACCAACGAAAAAGGAGTATTTGGGAAAACTGTCCGTAGTGAGGGAACTCGAGCAAAATTATTCAGCGAATTCCAGTCGAATAAACCACCCTACTCCGACCAATAGCTAATTTATCCACACATTTTATTTTCCCAACAGTACGTGTTAAGATTGATATACAAGAAGGGGGTGTTGCTATGAAACTCCTGAAGGCATTGCTGTTTTTCGCCCTGTTTTTAATGTTCCTGGGCATGTCCACTGGTTTTACTCTGGAAGAAACGGTAGAAAGAACTTTTTATCTGGATGGGCCAGGCAAGCTTTCCATTTCAACGGTGGTGGGAAACATAGAAATTGTTACTCACGAAGAAAACACTATCCAAATGACGGCCACCAAAAAACTGGTGGGTCTACCAACCGATGAGGCACGAAAAATTCTCAACGCTATCGAAATCAAGACCGAGCAGGTGGGGAACCAGATATCTATAAAATCCGAATATTTTCCCATGGGATTTGCCAAGTTCTGGTTTGACTTGAAACAGCTTCTAACCTCGGGAAAAACAAGCAATTTGGAAATCAAATATCGCCTTTTGGTTCCTGCAGAAACAGAAATAAATTTTTCTACAGTAAGTGGCGAAGTAAGCATCCAAAAAACTCGGGGTCGCTGTACCGGCAAAACGGTCAGTGGTTCGGTGATATGCGAAGAAGTGGAAAAAGAATTGTCCATCTCCACAGTGAGCGGAAAGATGAAAGTCGCAGGTCGGGGCAAACTATTTTTAAAGAGCGTAAGTGGAGATGTCTGGGTTGATGTCCAAAAGAGCGAGCAAGCTCAGGACTTGATGGTTTCAACAGTCAGCGGCAAGGTAACCGTTGTTTTGCCCGAAAATGCCTCCGTCAACTTATCAGTAAAAACCGTTTCAGGAAAATTTGATTCTGAGTTTCCAATACTGCTTGAAGGAGGTAATCGCATTTCTGATAAGCGGTTCCAGGGCAAAATTGAAGGTAGCGCCCGGCAAATCGTAAACTGTAAAATAGAAACCGTCTCCGGCAACATCAGTTTGCGCAAAAAAGAGGAGGTAACTTATCTTTGATGACGAAAAGATTTCTGGGAGTAATGCTGCTGGCCGCATTGATTATCTCCAGTACCGCCTGTGCAGCAGAAAATGCTTGGCAAGCAAAAATTGTTGATTTCGTTGAAAAAATTTCTACCTGGGGAGAACCAATCATACTGCAGAACACAACCCTTGTTCCCTTGTTTGGGTTACGTCTGCAAACCAAGGAAGGGGAAATATTGGTTGAAGCCATACCTCGGGTAGTCCTGGTTCTGGAAGATGGAAAGTTCTACACTATAAACCTTGAAAGCGAGTCCTTGCCCTCCGAAATAACAACTGAAGAAATATACAATGCGCTTCTAATCAGTGCCCAAAAATACCTCGCCAACAATGACTTTGAGAAAGCAAGAGCGTTACTCGAGAAAAATATCGCTATGTTCCCAGAAAAAGCTGAAAGCTATGCCTTACTTGGCAAGGTATTTTTCAAGCTGTACCAGAACACCCCGGACAGCCCGGAAAAAGAAGAGTACGGGGTTAGAGCCTTTATAGAGTTTGCCAGGGCACTTGATATTGACCACCAAAATCAAGAAGCACTGCTTGCCCGAGCCCGAGCAAGATTAGAAGTGCCAGAACCCTTAGGAAGCCCTGAACTGGCCATTGAAGACCTTTCCCAAGTAATTCAGCAAAATCCTGACCGGCCTGAAGCCTATATCTTACTCGGTAAAGCTTACCTTGCTCTAAACGACCCCGAAAGAGCAAAAATCAATTTCCAGAAAGCACTGGAACTTGCCCCTGAAAACGCAGAGGCAAAAGAGGCTCTTGCCCAAGTTGAGAAAAACCCGCAGAATTAAAAATATCGCCTATTCCAGAGCCGTTCCAGGAAAGCTATAATAAAGCAGGTGATTTGGCTTGTTTATAATGGACTATACCAAGAAAATTTTGCCTTCCGGAATGCGGGTTATTTTCAGAAAGATGGAATCACCGCTGGTAGCACTTAACCTCTGGGCTAAGGTGGGCACCAAAGACGAACGACCGGAAAAAAACGGCATTTCCCATTTCTTTGAACACATGGTATTTAAGGGAACCCAATCTTTTCCACAAAACACCTTAGCAAGGAAGGTTCAAGCCCTCGGAGGATCCATAAATGCTGGAACTTCGCTGGATACAACTAATTTCTATCTGGTTCTACCTGGCGAAGAATGGGAAGCCGGCATCAGGATTCTTGCTGAACTGGTTACGAATCCTCTTTTTGAAGCAGAGGACATTGAAAAAGAAAAGCTGGTAGTTCTGCAAGAAATCAACATTGACGAAGATAACCCCGAAGAACGTTTGATTCATCTCCTCTACCAGGAAGTGTTTGCTGAAACACCCTATGGCATGCCCATCCTGGGCAAAGAAGAAACTGTAAAGACATTTACCCGCGAAGACTTGTTAGAACACAAAAGACGTTACTACCACCCTCTTAACCTTTCCTTTGTGGGAGTTGGAAACATTGAAGAAGATGAGTTTTTTTACCAAGTTGAAAAGGCTTTCTCTGAAACCCCTTTTTCTGAGATCCCTTGGACAGTTCAATCCTCACAGTGGCGTTTCAAGCTCGGAAAGTTTTATCAGGAAGCGAAAGATGTACAGCGATTTTACGGAGCAATAGGTTTTCCTTGTGCCAGTTTAAAAAGCGAGGATTTTTATGCTTTACGCTTCGCATCTGTGCTACTTGGAGAAGGTCTTGGTTCAAGATTAAACATCTCCCTCCGAGAAGAAAAACAACTGGTCGACGCTATCCATACTTCGTATTCCTATTACGAGCGGGCGGGCTTGTTCGGCATATTTTATTCTTTTTTGAAAGGTGACCCGCTTCAGGTCCAAGAAGCAATCTGGAAAGAGATTGAACTGCTCACCAATTCCCTCTCCAAAGAGGAACTGGAGCGAGCTCGCAATTTGCTTAAATCATCGCTTTACCAGGTAGCAGAAACTACCCTGGGAAGCAGCGAACTCCTGGGTTGTCTCGATGTGATAGACACTGCAGATAGAGTCCTTCATTATTTCATGTACCTTGAAGGCATGCAAGCAGAGAAAATTCAGGAAGTTATTACCAAGTATTTCAAGCCAGAACAGGCAACACATATTGTCATATCTCCGGAAGGGACCATATGAAAGAAATAGTTAAACGCGTACAGGAAAAACAGCTCAAAAATGGTCTTAAACTTATTCTTTTACCGGTTTCAAGAAGCTTCACCTTTACAGTAAACGTCTCTTTGTCTCTGGGTAACCTCTATGAAGAACCTGCAAAGCTCGGAATTTCTTCTCTTCTCCAGGAAAGCATTCTTAAAGGCACCCAGCACAGAAATGCTTCCGAGTTCGCCAAAACTCTGGAAAGTTTTGGTGCTTCGGCTCGAAGCAGTGCCAACTACTTCACTGGCAAATTAATATTTGAAGGCCCTGCACAAAACTGGCAGGCTATCCTGGAACTTTTCTTTGAAGCAATTACTAAACCAGCTTTTCTGGAAGAAGAAGTGGAAAAAGAAAAGAACTATGCGCTCAGTGTGCTGGCTTCACTGGACGATGACCCACTCAAAGCGGCTTTTATGCGCTTTAAAAAAGCTTTCTTCGGTGAACATCCTTATGCTTTCTCCAGCCTGGGCAAAATCGATACCCTTCAGAACCTCAGCAGAGACGAGATCCTAAACTGGTACCAGCGTGTTTATGTTCCTAACAACATGGTAGTCGCAATAGCCGGTAATTTTGAGCCTCAGAAATTGTTGGAAGCATTTGAATTACAAACTGAAAATCTTCCACCATTACCAGCTCCCGAAATACAGAGGGAAAATTTAGAGAATTTTCGTCCCGGCTCCCAGAAAATAATAGAACGTAAGAAAATTAAAGACAGCTGGTTAGTCCTGGGCTATCCTGCACCCAGCATCACGGATTTCAAAGGAAAAGTGGCATTCGACATTGTAAACAATCTACTGGGAGGTTCAATGTACTCCCGTCTATTCCTAAAAGTACGCGAAACAGAAGGCTGGAGCTATGAGGTAGGTTCAATATTTTTGCCTCTTGTAGGTCCATCCTTTATCTGTGCTTACTGTGGTTTTCCTGCGGTCTATTTTGATAAAGCAGTAGCCACGCTCCGCAAGGAATTCCAGGAAGTAACAAACCTAAAGCGGGAAGAGTTTGAAGAAACCAAAAACTACACCCGAGGAACCCTTTTGCAAAGCCTGGAAACACCATCTGGACTTGCCGCGCTCTTCTCTTTTTATGAAAAAATAGGTTTAGGATGGGATTTTGTATTTCGCTACGAAGAACTGTTGCGAAAGATTAAGCTTAACGAAGTAAAAGGTATATATACTTCCTACACAGGAAGCAAAGAGGCAATAGGAGCAGTAATTCCAGAAAGTCAACAGTAAAACATTTATAACCAGCACAATGGTCTCTTTTAGGGATAAAAGCTAACTTTGGTCGAGCTCAAGTAAACCCCAACTTAAACTTTCAAAAAAATTTAAAAATTTTCCTTTAAGGGTGGTTGACAATAATTAAAAAGCAAATATAATATCTCACGGCAAGAGTGAATGAATTCAAAAATTGAAAAAGTGAATAAAGGTTACCCCCACAAGCACCTCCTTAAATAGAAGTCTTTCCCCTCCTTGCACCTAAGGGAGGTTGGTTTTCACCAGCCTCCCTTAGGTGTTTTTAAGGGAAAAATCAAAAGCTAAAGGCGCCTTTGACTTCACAAGATATTCCTACTCTGGTATAATCCTGGCCGTCGGGGCGTAGCGCAGCCTGGTTAGCGCACCTGCCTTGGGAGCAGGGGGTCGGCCGTTCAAATCGGCTCGCCCCGACCAGG
>JARRBX010000034.1 GCA_029982245.1 Candidatus Atribacteria bacterium
ATTTCGCCAGGACCCAGAAGTGCCCCTCGTTGTTCCTGAGGTGAACCCTCACAAGATAAGCGATTACAAAAATAAAAACATCATTGCCAATCCCAATTGCACCACCATAATTTCGATAGTGCCCCTTAAGCCTCTGCACGATTTTGGGAAGATAAAGAGAGTAGTTGCAGCAAGTTATCAGGCTACTTCTGGCGCGGGAGCTATGGCTATGCAGGAGCTGGAAGAACAGGTAAAGAGTTATGTTGAGGGAAAACTGCTGGAGGTAAGGGCTTTTCCGCATCAAATAGCTTTCAACCTTATTCCCCACATAGACGTGTTTATGGACAACTTTTACACCAAAGAAGAAATGAAAATGGTTTGGGAAACTCAAAAAATTATGGATGATAACTCCATCAAGGTCACGGCAACCTGCGTTAGAGTCCCGGTATTTAGGGCGCACTCAGTAGCCTTAACTGTAGAAACTGAAAAAAAGATAACCCGTGAAAAAGCAATAGAACTGTTTAATCAGGCTCCGGGAGTAGTAGTTGAAGATGATCCTACTCAAAACAAATATCCCATGCCCTGGTTTGTAGCCGGTAAAGACGAGTGTTTTGTGGGAAGGATTCGGGAAGACATATCTCATCCTTCGGCACTTACTTTCTGGGTGGTTGGTGATCAACTACGTAAAGGAGCAGCGCTCAACGCTATACAGATAGCCGAACTACTTATCCAGAAAAACATCTTGTGAACAATTGCAAAAAGAAATTCGATGAATAAAATATAATTTGTCTCTGGGCGAGAGTGGCGGAAATGGCAGACGCGCTGGACTTAGGATCCAGTGGGCTAAACCCGTGCGGGTTCAACTCCCGCCTCTCGCACCAGCGTTCCCCAACTCTTGAACTTCTATCCATCGAAAACTCCAGGGTTATAC
Organism: Candidatus Atribacteria bacterium; assembly: GCA_029982245.1. Taxonomy (GTDB): domain Bacteria; phylum Atribacterota; class Atribacteria; order Atribacterales; family Thermatribacteraceae; genus Thermatribacter; species Thermatribacter velox. The sequence goes on from JARRBX010000034.1 coordinate 911, forward strand.
AGGTACCGTCAAAAGTGAGCACAATAATCGGGTCCTATTCGGATCTATACAGGTAAGGAGAGGTAAAGATGCAATGCCACATTTTTTCCACCAAGAGAGAACCACGCATTGGGTCCCTGATAATGCTGGTAATCTTTGCGTGGAGTGTCAGAAAACCCCGGAGACTCCTTTTTCTGGCAAAGATTTTTGGCATATTTCTCCGTGCTCTACTGATACGGGGCGTGAAAGCCAGGCGCTTGAACGGGAACATACCGCTTGTTCTGGGTATCAGTCCAACCCTGCGGTGCAATTACAACTGCCAGGGTTGTTATGCGCTAAAAAGCCCCATCCAGGACGAGCTTTCTTCAGCAGAGCTCAATGGTCTGCTGGAGGAAGCGGAAAGCTTTGGGGTGGCATCAGTGGTGGTGACTGGAGGAGAACCCTTCTTGAGAGAAGACCTGCTTCTGACGATGGAAAAACATCGGAAATTGCTTTTTGTGGTGGTAACGAATGGTGTTTTTCTCACTCCCGCTTTTGCAAGAAGAATAGCTCAGAGCAGGAACATAATCATCCTGGTAAGCGTTGAAGGCTTTGAAGAGGAGACTGATGCCAGAAGAGGAAAAGGAGCATACAGGAAGGTCTTGCAAAGCATGAAGTATTTAAAAGCCGAGGACTTGCTTTACGGTTTTGCGGCTACAGCTAATACGGCCAATTTAGAAGCCCTTTCTTCAGATCAGTTCACCGAAGAAAAGCTCAATTTAGGGTGCAAAGTAGGGTTTTTTACGGAATACATACCCTCTGGAGAGAAGCCGGTTGGCAACTGGATACTCAACAATCAGGAGAGGGAAAAGTTAAGAATGAAAGTCCTCGAGTTGAGGAGGAAGAAGGCACTGGTGATTATTCAGTTTCCCCATGATGAATACGGAAAGCACAATATGTGTTCGGCTTCTGGCAAAGCATTTTTGCACATCAATGCTCACGGTGAAGTAGAGCCCTGCCCATTTGCTCCCTACTCCTGTGAAAATATAAGGGAGGGAGGTTTGCGCTCAGCCTTTGAGTCCCCTTTCCTCAGGGCAATTCGCAACCAGCCTCACCTAATGCAAAGAAATACCTATGCCTGTGCCCTTTTTGAGCATCGAGACGAAGTGGGTAAATTGCATGATGCGATTCTGAACAGCAGGAAATGAAAACAGACATTTCTGGTTTTAATAGACGTTTTCTGCCGTAATGATTGGCTCTTGTTGACGAAATGGGTCAGGCAAACTATAATACCACAGGCAATCTCTTAGAGATTGAGCGGCTTTGCTCGTAGCACAATTCCGTGTTTAAGGCAAAACATAGAGGAAGGTGACAAAATGTTAGAAGTCAAAAAACAGGAAAAAGAGAAGCACCTAATAGAGTTAGAAGTGACAGTGGCTACTGAAAAGGTAAGTGAGGAATTGAACGCTGTATATGCTGAACTGAACCGGAAAATAAATGTTCCTGGCTTTAGAAAGGGGAGAGCACCCCGCTCTATTCTGAGAAGCAGGGTAGGCAAAGAAGCAGTACTGGATTACCTTGCTCAGAAGCTTGTTCCCTGGGCTTTGCAAGAGGCGCTGAAGAAAGAACCGGTGGAATTCATCGGAGAGCCTGAAGTAGAAATAGTAGAGATAGAAGAGGACCAGCCTGCTGTTTTTCGATTTACTCTTATCGAAAGACCTCAAGTTACCCTTCCGGATCCCGAAAATATTGAAGTGAAGAAGTATAAAATAGAGATAAGGGAACAGGATATCGAAAGGGAATTGCAACGTCTCAGGGAGTCCCGAGGCAAATGGGTAGAAAAAGACGAACCTGTTCAGGCAGGCGACCTGGTGACTTTTAAGGTTGGTGAACAATCTTATTCGGTGCTGGCAGGAGAAAACGAAGGCTTGGCACAGGAAGTGTTGGGAACAAAAAAGGGTGAGCAAAAAACAGTTACTCTTGAAAAAGAAGACGGAGATACGATTGAAGTAGATCTGGAAATTACGGGTATTCTCCAGAAAAAAATTCCGGAGATAGACGATGCTTTCTTGAAAGAAATAGGAGAATTTGAAAGTGTGGAAGCCCTTAAAGCGAAAATACGGGAATCTCTGGAAAAGTTAGCTCAAGACCTTATCGAAGAGAGAATGAAGAGAGAAATAATTGTAGAGTTAGTTAAAAACTCTGAGCTCTTTCTTCCTGAACCACTTATTCAGTTTGAGACCCGCCAACAGATAGAAGCTTTCCGCAAAAGACTGGAACGGGATAATCTTACTCTGGAAAAGTATCTGGAACTTACCAATAGCGATTTTGCTTCTTTTGAAGAGAGTATGCGGAAAGTAGCCCAGTGGGAACTGCGAAAAATGTTTGTTATCCAGCAATATATTGAGCAAAACGAAATCAAGGCTGAAGAAGAAGAAATCCAAGAAAAAATTAACGATCTTGCCAGAACTGCTGGTAAAGAACCTCAAGAGGTTAGAAACATCTTGGAACGAAATGATAGAATAAAAAATATCGAAAATAATATAAAATTTGAAAAAATGTTTGAACACCTTAAACAAAGGATAAAGATAAGGGAAATTGAAGAACCGATAAATCTTGATCAGTGGAAAGCTCTGGCAGATCCTGAAGAGGAGATGGTAGTGTGAAGAAAGAACCTCGCTTAAACTATCTGGTGCCTATTGTGGTTGAACAAACCCCCCGCGGAGAGAGAGCCTATGACATTTACTCAAGGCTCTTGCAGGACAGAATTATTTTCCTGGGCACCGAAATAAATGATACAGTGGCTAACCTGGTAATTGCTCAATTACTTTTTCTGGAAGCCATGAACCGTGAGAAAGATATAAATCTTTATATTAATAGCCCCGGAGGTCTGGTGTCGGCCACGCTGGCTATTTACGACACCATACAGTATATCAAGCCCGATGTGGCCACCATATGCATTGGGCAGGCAGCAAGTGGAGCGGCGGTTATTTTAGCTGCTGGGGCCAAAGGGAAAAGAATGGCTCTACCCAATTCCCGGATAATGATTCACCAGCCTTTGGGAGGGGCTCAAGGTCAGGTGACGGATATTGAAATCCACGCCCGGGAAATGGTAAAAATAAGAGACCGCCTGAACGAGCTTTTGGCTTTTCACACTGGACAACCGGTTGAAAAAATCCGCAGGGATACGGAGCGAGACTTTTTCATGTCTTCTGAAGAGGCAAAAGAATATGGCATCATAGACCGGGTGCTTTACCCTGATAAAATACTGGGAGGAAAAAAGGAGAAAAATGACCAGATTTGATGAAGATAGAGGAAAACTTCGTTGTTCTTTCTGCGGCAAAACCCAGAGTGAAGTTAAAAAGCTCATTGCAGGTCCAGGAGTATATATTTGTAATGAATGCATCGAGCTTTGCAATGAAATAATTAAGGAAGATTCTCATAAAACCAGAAAAGAGTGGACCCCGGACCGCATTCCAACACCTAAGGAAATCAAAGAGTATCTCGATCGCTACGTTGTTGGACAGGAAAGAGCGAAAATAACGCTCTCTGTAGCTGTATATAATCATTATAAAAGGATTTTTTATCGTACGGAGGAAGAAAACGTAGAAATAGAAAAAAGTAACGTCTTGCTGATCGGACCCACAGGATGTGGTAAAACCCTGCTTGCCAAAACTTTGGCGAAATTTCTAAATGTTCCATTTGCGATAGCAGATGCCACCACCCTGACTGAGGCAGGGTACGTAGGCGAAGATGTGGAAAATATTTTACTGCGCCTCATTCAAAACGCCAATTTTGACATAAAACGTGCCGAGAAGGGCATAGTATACATCGACGAAATCGACAAAATCGCCCGCAAAAGCGATAGCCCTTCTATCACCAGGGATGTTTCTGGTGAGGGTGTACAGCAGGCATTGCTTAAAATCCTGGAAGGCACTATAGCTAACGTACCGCCACAGGGAGGAAGAAAACACCCCCATCAGGAGTTCATTCAAATCAATACTGAAAACATTCTTTTTATTTGTGGTGGTGCCTTTGTGGGACTGGAGAAAATCGTTGAGGCAAGATTGAAGGACCGTCGCATAGGATTTGGCAACAAAGAATTGCTTTCTCCTGACGTGGAGAAAACAAATATTTTACATCGGGTTCAACCTGAAGACCTGATCAAGTTTGGCATGATACCAGAGTTTGTAGGGAGAATACCCGTAGTCTGTGCGCTGGATCCTCTCCAAGAAGAAGACCTGGTCAGGATACTTACTGAGCCCAGAAACAGTTTGATAAAGCAGTTCCAGAAGCTCTTTGAATTAGAGGGCGTAACCCTAACCTTTACTGAAGGTGCGCTAAAGCTAATCGCTAAGAAGGCTTTGAAAGAAGGCACTGGAGCAAGAGGTCTGAGAGCCATTATAGAAAGGATAATGACCGACTTGATGTTTGAATTACCCTCTCGCAAAGATGTAAAGTCGGTAGTAATAGACGATCAGTTTATACTTGACGCTGAAAGAAAAAGAGAACTCTTTCTCTCCCTCCTGGAAGATAAGACTGCTGAAGAAAAAGAATCTGCTTGAGAAGAGGAGAGTGACATGAGCGTCGAAAAGAGCAAAGCCATTCCCCGAGCCTTCGATCCTTCGGAAATAGAAGGAAAGCTTTACAGTTTTTGGGAAAAAAGCGGCTTTTTTACCCCCGATTTAGAAAGCTCCAAGCCGCCTTTTTCCATAGTTATACCTCCCCCTAATGTGACCGGCTTCCTTCATATGGGGCATGCATTGAACCTTACCCTTCAGGACATCCTGGCGCGCTTCAAAAGAATGCGAGGATTTAATGTGCTTTGGGTTCCGGGCACTGACCATGCGGGTATCGCTACCCAGAACGTGGTGGAGCGGGAACTTGCCAAAGAAGGGTTGAGCCGGCACGACCTGGGAAGAGAAAAATTTCTGGAAAGAGTATGGCAGTGGAAGGAAGTTTATCATAAAAGAATCAGGAACCAATTAAAACGTATGGGAGCTTCCTGCGATTGGACCAGAGAAAGGTTCACTATGGATGAAGGACTCTCCAGGGCAGTTAAGGAAGTTTTTGTCCGTCTTTTTGAGGAAGGGTTTATTTACCAGGGCGAATATATTGTCAACTGGTGCCCGCGCTGCGAAACTGCGCTTGCCGATATAGAGGTCGATTTTAAGGAGCAGAAGGGGAAACTCTATTACATACGGTATTATTTTAAAGACGATCCTGAAAAGTTTCTCACCATTGCCACCACTCGCCCGGAAACCATGCTGGGTGATGTGGCCGTAGCCGTCAACCCTGAGGATGAGCGCTATAAGGCTTTGATAGGGAAAGTGGTTATTCTTCCTCTGGTGGGTCGAGAGCTCCCGATAATTGCCGATGCTTACGTGGATCCCAAATTCGGCACTGGTGTGCTCAAGGTGACACCGGCGCATGACTTCAACGATTTCGAACTGGGCAAAAGGCATAACTTGCCCTTGGTCAAGGTGATTGACCAGAAAGCCAGAATGACTGGAGAAGCTGGCGAATTTGCTGGACTATCTCGCGAAGAATGTCGTGAAAAAATAGTGGCCAGACTTTCCCAGTTGGGATACCTTGAAAGAGTGGAAGACCATACCCACGCAGTAGGCAGATGTTATCGCTGTACCACAGTAGTGGAGCCGCTAATTTCAAAGCAGTGGTTTGTCAAAATGAAAGAACTGGCTACACCAGCCATTAAAGCGGTCGCTGAAAAGCAAATAGAGTTTATACCTGAAAACTGGGAAAAAGTCTATTTCGAGTGGATGTATAACATAAAGGACTGGTGTATTTCCAGGCAAATCTGGTGGGGACACCAGATTCCGATTTTCACCTGTGAAGAGTGCAATTTTGTGTTTGCACATCGAAATCAGCCTGAACGCTGTCCAAAATGTGGAGGGAAAGTACACCAGGAAGAAGATGTGCTCGATACCTGGTTTAGCTCTGCGCTCTGGCCTTTTTCGACTCTGGGTTGGCCCCAAAAAACTAAAGAACTGGAGATTTTCTATCCTACCTCGGTACTGGTAACTGGTTTCGACATCATATTCTTCTGGGTAGCCCGAATGATTATGATGGGTCTCAAGTTCACCGGTGAAGTGCCCTTCCGCAAAGTTTACATAACGCCTTTAGTGAGAGATGCCCAGGGAAGGAAAATGAGTAAATCCGCAGGCAATGCTATAGATCCCCTGGAAATTACCCAAAAATATGGTGTTGATTCTTTGCGCTTTGCTCTCGCCTGGTTGACCATTCAGGGAAGAGATATCAATCTTTCTATGGAAAGAATTGAGGCATCAAGGAACTTCATGAATAAGCTCTGGAACGCTTCCCGATTCGTTTTGATGAACACTGAAGAGTTAAGGCCCTCAGATGTTGAAGAACCAGTTCCTGTTTCCCTCCTTGACCTCAAAGACCGCTGGATTCTTTCCCGCCTCCAGCAGACTATAGAACAGGCAACCAGTGAGCTCGAGAGATTTAACTTTGGAGAATACACAAACCTGATATATGAATTTGTCTGGGGAGAATTCTGCGACTGGTACATAGAGTGGTGCAAAAAAGATCTCTATGAAGGAAAACCCCAGGAAAGGAGAAAAGCCCAGCAATTGCTGGTTCAAATTCTCTCCCAAATACTTAAATTACTTCACCCCATTGCACCCTACATAACTGAGGAGATATGGCAAAATCTTCCCCTCAGCGAAGCTGAGAGTATCATGATAGCTCCCTGGCCCGAAAGCTCGCCCGAGAAGATTGACTTCGAGGTAGACGAGTTGATTGGTATCTTTCAAGCAATTATTCGTGAAATACGCTTTCTTAAGTCTGAGTTACGCATACCGCTTACGCACCAAAGCGAAGTGATTATCAACCTTACCGATGCCAGCTCTCCCGTAGAGGAACTTAACACCTATAAGAACTACATTGAAACGCTGGCCAGGTGCACTGTTAAAGAAATAGGTGTTGGCTTGGAAAGACCAGAAGGCTTTGCAATATCCAGTACTAAGGGAGCAGAAATTTACCTTAATGTTGAAGGGGCCATTGATATTGGTCAGGAATTGCAGCGTCTTGAGAAAAAAATTCAAGAAGTTGATGAAGAGCTGGAAAGAGTTTCCAGAAGAATCAACAATCCAGATTTCCTGAATCGGGCTCCGGAAGAAACCGTGCAAAGAGAAAAGCGGAGATTTTCTGAGCTGAATGCAGAGAAAGCCAAGCTTGTTCGCCTGAAAGAGGCTATAGCAAAATGATGATTTCTCCTTTCAGGAAAAAAGACCCTGTTGAAACTATTGTTATTCTGGCAGGTGGCCTGGTAATAGTGGTCTTTGCTTTTTTCGCAGCGCGTGGAGACCTTGAAGCCTATACTTCCATGATAACAGGAAGCTGGGTAAAAGAAAGGGCAGACACTGGTCCTGCCAGCCGATTAGTTTCTGGAAGCACTGGACAGAAAGCTCTGAATGTTCAGAAAAGTCCCGAAGTGTTGCCTCCGCCTGAGACACCTCCACCATCCCCATTGCAAACAGTTCAAAAGGAGTCGGACTCAATAACGGTTTCTCAGATAGAAAATCAAAGCACGCCCAAACCTACCTCAGCACCTCCCGTTCAGAAAAGCCCCGCTTCAGAAACCCGGTCGGACCAGGCGAGCTCGGTGTCGCAGAAAGAAGGTTATTACGTTCAGGCTGGAGCCTTTTCCCAAATTGCCAATGCAGAAAGGATGCGCTCTTTGCTAAAGGAACTTGGTTTTACAGCTTCTATAGAAAAAGACAACAATGTTTACAAAGTGAGAATATACGGCTTTACCACTTTCGAAGAGGCCAAACAAACAGTGAGCAAACTTGCCAGTCAGGGCATAGAAGCATTTGCCGGTAAATAAGGAGAGGTTGGTCATGACTTTAAGAGAAATCAAGGAAATTCTTGATGCTGAAGTCCTTGCAGGGGAAGAGTTTCTGGATCAGGAACCTGTATCAGCGTGTGGTAGTGATTTGCTTAGTGATGTGTTGGCTTTTACAAAAGAGAGATCGGTGTTGCTTACTGGTTTAACCAATGCCCAGGTAATTCGCACTGCAGAAATGAGTGATCTGGTGGGGATAATATTCGTACGCGGCAAAAAGCCTGATTCTGCAACTATAGAGCTTGCCAACATCAAGAAAATACCTCTTTTGGCTACCAAACTACCTATGTATGAAGCCTGTGGAAGACTTTATATGAAAGGCCTTAAAGGCTGTAGTGAACTAAACTCTACTGCCTGCAGTACGCCCGATGAAACAGACAAACAATGAACCGCTTATTTCCTTGCAGCGCAACATAAACGGTGGAGATTTTCAGAGTGCAGGGGATATTTCCAGTGAAATAAAAAAAATCCTTCAGCAAACCGGTTTTCCGCCTAACTTTACAAGAAGAGTGGTTATTGCTGCCTATGAAGCAGAAATGAATGTTGTAATCCATGCCTATCGAGGTGTTTTCTCTGTAGATATATATCCCGACCGAGTACATATTGTGGTGGACGACGAAGGACCTGGTATACCAGACTTGGAGTTAGCCTTTCAGGAAGGTTATTCGACAGCTCCACCCCACATAAGGGAAATGGGTTTTGGAGCAGGATACGGACTATCCAATATGAAGAAATGCTCAGACCAGCTCAACATCGAAACCCAGGTTGGAAAAGGAACTAAGGTGATTATGGACTTTCTTCTTAAAAACAAGGCTTAGGTGGGTTTATGGAACTTGCTACCTTTTTTCATTCAGTACGCCTGGATGAAGAAAAATGTAAAGGTTGTACTCATTGTATCAGGCGCTGTCCCACTGAAGCAATAAGAGTGAGGGGAGGAAAGGCGCGCATTGATGAAGAACGTTGCATAGATTGTGGCGAGTGTATCAGGACTTGTCCCAACCATGCAAAATATGCTCAAAGCGACCCATTGGAAAGCATTCGAAGGTTTAAATACTCGGTAGCACTTCCGGCTCCCTCTTTTTATGCCCAGTTCAGAGTGGATACCCCTTTGGAGAAAATACTTGGTGGACTACTAACACTGGGTTTTTCAAGTGTGTTTGAAGTTGCCAGAGGAGCTGAAATACTTGCTGAAGCCACGGCTGAATACTTGTCCAGAAAAGAGGTTCCAAAACCAGTCATTTCCTCGGCCTGTCCCGCTGTGGTAAGACTTATCGAAGTGAAGTTTCCTTCGCTCATTGAAAACCTTTTGCCGATGGACTCGCCTCTGGGAGTAGCAGCAAAAATTGCCCGCCTGGAAGCACTCAAGCAGGGCTTTAAGTCTGAAGAAGTAGGTGTTTTTTTTATTACTCCCTGTCCTGCCAAGGTTACCGAGGTAAGGCAGAGTAAAGAGGACCTTTCAAGAATTGATGGCGCCATATCCATTTCGGAAGTTTATTCTCAACTCGTCAATAGGCTTGACCAGGCAAAGCCTGCTGCTTCTTTTCAGATGGCAAGCTGGAAGGGTATAGGATGGGCGCGCTCAGGTGGCGAACAGGAATCCCTGGGGGAGGGGGAGTTTATGGCGGTGGATGGAATTCATAACGTTATCTCAGTTCTGGAAAAGATAGAAATGGGAGAGCTCTCGAAAGTGGTTTATTGCGAAGCCCAGGCCTGTGTTGGAGGGTGCATTGGCGGGGTTTTAGCGGTTCGCAATCCCTTTATCGCCAAAGTTAGCGTAAACCACTTGATTAAAAAATACAGTAATTACAAGCCCATAGAAAAAGATTTACTTTTGGAGTGGCAACAAAAAGGGATACTGCTGAGAAGTACCCCATATCAGGCCAAGGAAGTATTAAAACTTGACAAAGATTTTAGAAAAGCCATGCAAAAGTATCAAACAATAGAGAAGCTAACTGAAAAATTGCCAGGGCTTGATTGTGGAGCGTGTGGTTCACCGACCTGCAGAGCTCTTGCTGAAGATATAGTGCTTGGCAAAGCCCTGGAAACCGATTGTCCTTTTCTGTTAAGAGAGCAACTGCTTGAGAAAGCCAGGGAAATTCAGGAATTAGCAAGTAGAGTTCCTCAAACCATGGCTGGGAAGAAGGAGGATTGACATGAAGATAATCGAGATTATTGAACCTCTCCAGGCTCAAGTTATTGCAAAAGGTGATCTGGAACAACAGGAAGTCTCTGGAGGTTATGCAGGAGACCTGTTAAGTGATGTTATAGCAAATGCGAAAGAAAGCTCTGTTTGGGTGACTATTCAATCCCACCCTAACGTTGTCGCAGTAGCAAAGTTGGTTGGTATCCCCTGTATCGTAGTAACCAACTTCCAGGATGTTGATGAACAAACTTCGCAGCGCGCTGAAAAAGAAGGTATTACCATTCTCAAAACCCCTCTTACCACCTATCAAGCGGTTGCTGTTCTTTCTCGGCTTGGTTTACCAGGCTTAAGACGCAATGCCTGAAACCTTGTTGCGTGCTGACCTTCACATTCACTCTGTGCTTTCACCGTGTGCACAGAGAGAAATGTTGCCCCACTGCATAGTTCTTGAAGCCCTGCAAAAGAAACTGGACGTTATTGCGGTAACAGACCATAATGCGTGCGAAAACGTTGGACTCACCATGGAATTAGGGCAACGCTTTGGTTTATGGGTGGTACCAGGGATTGAAGTGGAAAGCAAAGAAGAAATACACTTTTTGTGTTTTTTCCCTACTTTAGATTTGCTCGCTCTCTTCAACCGAGAAGTCGACGCTAATCTTTCACGGATTCCTATCAATGAAGAAATATGGGGCGAGGAGTGGGTTATTGATGAAGAAGGTGGGATTAAAGCGAAGAAAAAATACCTGTTGACGTATCCAACGCAATTGTCGGCAGAAGAACTCATTACTTTGGCTCGCAAATACCAGGGATTTGTCGTTCCCTCTCACATTGACCGAGCTTCTTACAGCGTGCTTGCCAACCTGGGTTTTATACCACGGGAGTGGGGTATTGAAACGATAGAAATCTCTTCCTGGCAGAAAGCAGAAACCCTTCGAGGAAATGTTAGTCTCGGAGAGTACGTTCTGGTCTCATTTTCTGACGCCCATTCTCTTTCCGAAATTGGTCGTACCTTCACACTACTTGAAATTCAAAAAAGAGATTGGACGTCATTGCTCCAGGCCTTGACCACCAGGAAATTCTTTCCACATCAGAGCTAATTTTTTTCTGGCTTTCTTGAGTACTCAAACTTTTGTTCTGTTTCTCTTTTCACCCTCATGTTCTATCCTTTTTGTGGAGTGTTATGTCTTTTTGTGGGGGAAAGTGGGGAATAATGTTCCTTGGTCAGTTCGAGTATTCCGTAGACGCCAAAGGGAGAATAACCATTCCCAGCACCTTTCGTAAGGATTTGAGCGACAAAGCATATCTAACTAAAGGAGTGGAAAGATGCATCCTTGTTTACCCCGAAGAATCCTGGCAGAACTTGTGTCAAAAAGTGGCAAACCTTTCTTTCACCAAAAAAGATGCTCGAGAATTTACCCGCTTTTTTTTCGCTAACGCTTCTCAAGAATCAATTGACTCTCAGGGTAGAATCCTGCTTCCCCGACACCTCAGAGAATATGCTTCAATCGACAAAAAAGCAGTTATTGCTGGTGCCGGAAAGGTAATCGAGATTTGGTCGGAACAGAACTGGAGAGAACACATGAAAGAAGTTGAGGAAAAATTTGGAGATATTGCGGAAAAGATAATATTTGAAACCAACCTGTGAGAAATTCCATGGAAGAAATTTTTCACAAACCGGTAATGGTTCAGGAAGTTTGTAGTTTCCTACCGCTCTCTGAAGAGGAGGGAATATTTGTTGACGCAACATTGGGGGGAGGCGGACATACCCTGGAAATTCTAAAGCGTTCCTCTCCGGCAGTTCGTGTCATTGGTATAGACCAGGACCCAGAAGCCATAGAATTCGCTCGCAAACGGTTGGCTCCTTTTACAGAAAGAGTAACTCTGGTTAAAGGTAATTTTTCCCAAGTGGACCAGATCCTGAAAAGTCTTGGGATCACTGACATTTCGGGCATTCTCTTTGATCTGGGTGTATCTCTTCATCAACTTAAAACACCCGAGCGAGGCTTTAGTTTTCAGCTAAACGGCCCTTTGGATATGCGAATGAATACTTCTTCTCCGGGGGAAACCGCTTATCAGCTGTTAAACGAAGCCCCCGAGAAAGAATTACAACATATCATTTCTGTCTTTGGGGAAGAACGCTTTGCCAGGCGCATTGCCCGAGCTATAGTCCGAAGGCGCCAGAAAAGACCTATACAAACAACTGTAGAATTAGCGGAGCTGATTAGTAAGACATATCCTCCTGGCAGACATCGTATTCATCCAGCAACCCGCACGTTTATGGCTTTGCGAATTTTTATTAACCGGGAAATAGAAAACCTTGAACAGGCTCTTCAAAAGAGCGTGCCCTTCCTCAAAAAGGGAGGCACAATCGTAGTGATTGCCTATCATTCAATTGAAGACAGGGTGGTCAAAAACTTTTTTAAAAGCTCAACAGAACTGGCGGTGCTTACCAAAAAACCTCTTTTGCCAGGTCCTGAGGAACGCAGAGGAAATCCCTGCTCTCGGAGCGCACGTCTCCGAGCAGCACAAAAAATATAGAGGGGGAAACGGAGATGGAAGGCTCAAAGGTCAACCTCTACATTTTAACGTCTGTTGTCCTAATCTGTGTTCTGTCGATTGGTTATCTTTATCTTCAGGCTAAATTGCTTGAGAAATCCCTTATGCTTGAGGCGTGTCAGCAAAAGATTACTACTTTGAAGGCACAAACTGAGCAACTGGAGAAAGAAGTCAAATTTTTAGCTTCTCTGGAGCGCATACAGAAAATTGCTCAAGAAAAACTGGGAATGCAACCCCCCACAAAAAGGGTTTTTCTGGCGAGTCTACCCGGAATACCTCAATCTGCGACTGCGCGTGTAGTTGAGAAACAACATCCTTTTGAGATAACAGACTGATTCTTTCTGCAGTGAACAAAAGGAGCTTTTTCTACCGGTCTTTATTTTTGAGCGTATTTATTACTGGGCTCTTTTTGCTGGTTGGCTTCCGCCTTTTTTCTCTTCAAGTAATCAATAATCATTTTTATTTGGAAAAGGTGGCTCAGCGTCTAAGGATAGAGGAAATACCCGCTCCGCGCGGTGAGATTGTAGACCGTGAGGGAAACGTTCTTGCTCGAGATGTTGAAACCGTATCCCTTTATGCCTATCCAAAGATAATAAAAGACCCGGAGCAAACAGCCAGGGCACTCTCTCAGATACTAAAAATTCCCTATACAGAAGTTTACCAGAAACTGAATTCCGAA
>JARRBX010000035.1 GCA_029982245.1 Candidatus Atribacteria bacterium
GCTTAAAAAAGAAGCAGACAAATATTGACTTTTGTGATGGCTTCGCCCAGCTTTTAATTCTTCTACTTATTTGAAGGGCTTCTTTTAGACGGAAAAGAAGCGACACTGCAAGAGAGGTTCTGGTTCAAATTTTATTAGTTAAAAATTAGTTAAAAAGACTTGTAGGTTGTTGACTTGGAGTTAAAAAAGTATATTATTTTTATGTATACAATAATTGTACTAAAAGTATCCTGAAAGTATTCTATAGTTCCTTTTAAAGGAGGTGGGGTGGAAAAGATTATCTCGACTGTTTTTTAGTAATTGCTCTTTGTTTTTCAAATTTAAAACTTAGAAGGGAGGTTAGAAAGGTGAAAGTATTAAGAGTTGCTATCTGTGTGTTGTTGATGGTGTTGACAGGAGCTTTGGTAGTCTACGCTAAGACTACTGTAAGGTACGAAACGGTATCAGTATGGGTGCCCTTACAGGAAGAAGCGATAAAAGAATTCAATGAAACTCATCCTGAAATAAAAGTTGAAATGGAAGGATTCCCCTGGACAGGTGCTTTTGAGCGTTTACTTACCCATTTTACCGCTGGTACTGCTCCTGATGTCGTCGCTCTGCATTCGGATTGGGTGCATCGTTTTGCAAGCCTAAACTTCTTGTTGGGTCTTAACCCTTATCTTCCGGAGATAGGCATTGAAGATTTCTGGCCAGATATGGTAAAGCATTTTACTTACAAAGACGAGCTTTATGCCATACCTTCTTATGGCGATGTGTGGGGGTTGGCCTATAATGTCGACCTTTATAAAGAAGCAGGACTTGATCCTGAAAAACCGCCTCAAAGCTGGGAAGAAGAGCTCGAGCATTTCAAGCTTTTAACCAAGCCCGAAGAGAACCAATATGGTTTTGGTCTCTTTGCAAAAGGAGGAGTACATGAACTTGCCTCTCTGATAAACACGTATATCTACCAAAATGGTGGAAAAGTTTTGAGTGACGATTACACTAAATGCTTACTTGGTGAACCTGAAGCAATAGAAGCGATACAGTTCGTTGCTGATCTTTACCTAAAACATAAAGTTTGCTTGCCTGGAGCCTTGGAGTACGAAATGAAAGATATTGACAAAATTTTTGCTAACGGTGGTGTGGCCGTGTTTCCGACTGCAGCGAGTCACATCCCCTTTATTTATGAGGTAAATCCCAACATAAACTTCTATTCTGCTCCTATGCCTGGACGCAAGACCTGGAAAGGTGCCAGAATGTATGGTTGGTCTCTTGCAATTTCTTCAAAAAGCAAGCACCCGCAAGAAGCATGGGAATTTGTCAAGTTTATGAATTCTCCGGAAATGAGCAAGAAACTTTGGATAGAGAAGATAGGTACTGCAGGACCCAGAATGTCAGTTGCTAAGGAACATCCTCGCCTTTCACAGCAGCCCTATAAGGGGTTCATTGAAGCGATGCTTAAAGGCTACGGGGTACTTAATCCCCCTATTGAAGAATGGCAACAGATAGTAATGAAAGAAGTAGATGCTTTTCAGAAGGTTCTGTTAGAACAGCAAACGGTTGAAGAAGCAGTTCAGGACCTGGTTTCCGAGATTAACGAGATTCTTGCAGAGAGGAAATAAAGCAATAACCCCCTCTTACAAGCTTTCTCTTGTAAGAGGGGGTGCGGAGGGCGAAGAATGGAGTTGTTAAAAGCTTCTTCAAAGAGAAAAGTAACGGGTATCGTTTTTGTTCTTCCTGCTCTGGTATGTATTGTGATCCTTACTGTTTATCCTGTCTATGAGGTTGTTCGAATGAGTTTTTCTGAGATTTCTTTGGGAAATTTTGGTGGAGGAAAATTTGTTGGTTTGGAGAATTTTGTACGTGTTTTTCAAGATAAAGTGTTTATACGGGCTTTGAAAAACTTATTGTTGTGGCTTGTTATATACGTGCCGATGCACTACGTTTTAGGTTTCTTAGCTGCTCTTGCCCTTAATCGTCCTTTCCGTTTTAGTAATTTAGTAAGGCTGATTATATTTTTGCCCTGGACTTTTTCTTTGGTTTCTGCAACTTTGGGATGGATGTGGTTTCTCCATACTGATTATGGCTTGCTTAACGCTCTCTTGAGAAACATAGGGCTAGAAGGATTTATTAGGAAATGGCTTTCTGATCCCTCTATTGCTCTTTATAGCTTAATGGTAGTTAACACCTGGTATCAATATCCGTTTGTAATGTTGGGATTGTTAGCAGCCCTGCAAACTGTTCCTGAGGATCTGATCGCAGCTGCAAGAGTGGATGGAGCTAACCGCTTGCAGACTTTTTTCCACGTTGTACTTCCTTCCATAAAGGTTAGTGCGGGACTTATTCTCATACTTTCTTTGATTTACGCCATGCAGGCTTTCACAACCATTTGGATTCTAACAGGGGGAGGTCCTGCAAACGCCACCGAACTTCCTGCTACTCTCATTTACAAAAATGCTTTTACCTATCTTAATTGGTCGAAAGCTTCTGCAATGTCAGTTCTCCTTTTTGTTTTTTCCTCTTTTGCAATCATTCCCTACGTTCGTTTGGCTACTCGGGAGGCCGAAGTGTGATGAGAAAAAGAAAAATAATGTTCTGGCTATTACCTACCCTGATAGTGGTTTTATTTCTATTATTTTTGAGTGTTTTCAACCTTTTACCTATCCTCTGGATGGTGTTTACTTCCTTAAAAATTCCTTCGGATGTTTACCATGTTCCTATTAAGTTTCTGCCCACTCGCTTCTCTTTATGGAATTACCGAACAGTTTTATTTGGTTCAGAGTTTTCTGGGACTACCATGCCCAAGTATCTTTTCAATGGCTTGGTTATCAGCTCAAGCACTGTGCTATTGAGTGTAATAATGGGTTTGTTGGCGGGATATAGCTTTACCAGATACTCTTTTCCCGGCAAAGATAAGATGTTGAATTATATACTCTACACTACGGCCTTGCCCAGGGTAATTATCATTTTACCTCTTTACATTCTCATGGTAAAGGCTCGTCTTCAGGGTACCTATTTGGGGTTGGTTTTTGTTTATCTGGTGGTGACTCTTCCTATTTCTGTCTGGTTTTTTATATCTTTTTTTAGAACTATTCCTCGTGAACTTGATGAAGCTGCCAGAATTGACGGTTGTACTACTTTGCAGCTTCTCTGGAAGGTTGTTGTCCCTTTGGTCAGACCGGGAATTTTTGCAACTGTTATGTATTCTTTTGTCCAGGCCTGGAATGAATATCTTCTTGCTTTGGTCTTCTCTTCAAGTCGTACTGCTCCAGCAACAGTTGGTCTTGTAGGTTATCTGGGGGAAACTGGGGTACATTGGGGGCCACTTATGGCGGCTTCCTGCATTATGACTGTTCCTACAGTGTTCCTTTTCACTGCTTTTGGGAAGTACTTGGCTAAAGGTCTGGTTGCAGGAGCTGTAAAAGGATGACTGAGAACAGGAGTGAAAAAACATGGAAAAAAGCGAAACAATCAAGATAAACTGGGAGGAATTTTGGAAGTTAAATCAAAAGTGTCTTGACCTTAAAGGCCCGCGTGTTCCTGTGGTTCTTCCTCTGGGCGGAGATTGGATCTGTGAATATCTTAAACTCGATAATGCAAAGTACTACTCGGATTTCGATTATCAACAGGAAGCCAGGCTAAAATGCGGAGAGATCACCAGGAAAGAGCTGGGGTTGGCTATTCAACCCGACATTGATTTTGGAGTGGTTATGGATGCTTCAATTTACGGTGGTAGGGTGAACTATGAGGCGAACGCTACCCCTACTCTTGTTCCCGTGGTTCAGGAGCCGCAAGAGATTGACGCTTTGGTTGATGAGATGATGCAGCTTGATGAGAAAGACTTACTCGAACGAGGACTGGTGCCCAAATATTTGGAATGGCGAGAAAAGATCAAGATGAAATACGGAATAGATATTTGTTATGGAGATTCCATCAAAGGTTGTGCCACCACCTTGGGACAGATATGCGGGATAACCAACTTTTTAACTTGGATTCTTACTGATTCTCAGCAGATTGCCAAGCTGGTTGCGTGTTGGGTGGAAACCGCTATAAGGTATGTGAGGGCGATGCGTAAGGCAACAGCTTTTCCTGAAAATAGAAGAGGTTTTGCCCTCTACAGTGACCTAACGGGAATGCTTTCTCCGGAACTTTACAGAACAATGCTTATGAACGCAGAGAAACGCATTTATGAGTGTTTTGCTCCTTTGCCACAAGATGTGAGGTATTACCACGCTGATTATCGCATGCTTCATCAGCTGGACGCTTTGCGGGAGATTGGGGTAAACAGGGTGAATGTCGATCCTTATGTATCCCCTAAGGATATCTTGGAAAAAATGCCAGAAGTGATTGTCGTAGGTCAGGTTCCACCAAATCTTTTGCTCAACGGAACTCCTCAAGAAATAACGGAGTGTGTAAAAAGAGACATTGAGCAGGCAGGACGTCAATTGATAGCAAGCACCGTGGGCAGTATTGTTCCAGGAACTTCTTTTGAAAATATGAAAGTAATGTGCTGTGCGGTGGAAAAATATGGTTATGTGTATTAGAGTCTATCAGCATTTAAGGGCTTTCTTTGTGAGAAGAGAAGAGTTTAGGATGTATCGGATCTTGATGTTGGTTAAGCTTGATTTGGTTTTTTCAGGTAATTTTGGAGGCGTCGTTACTGTTTCTGTTTGATAATGTTTGAAAAAAACAAAGAGAAGTTAGTACGGAGGAGGTAAACAAGTTGTCCTTGGCAGAAAAAGCATATCATCGCCTGAAGGAGCTCATTGTTTCTAATAAATTCCCTCCAGGCTTTCCCCTTTCTGAACAGAGCTTGGCTCAGGAGCTTGGTATGAGCAGGACGCCGGTGAGGGAAGCTTTACGCAAACTGGAGCGCGATGGGTTGGTGGAGACTGTCTCTCACAGAGGGGCTTTTGTTACTGGAGTTTCCCCGAAGAGACTGCAGGAAATATTCCAGGTTCGCGAAATTTTGGAGCCAGAGCTAGCGAAGATAGCTGCTCCACTGATTTCTGTGGAAAAAGCAGCCGAGTTGGAACAGAAATTGCTTTCACTTTTGGAAACCGAAGAAGTAAACCCCTTAGAAGCCCATCAGATTGGAGATAAGGTACATCGGTTAATATTAGAAACCGTTAACAATGAGCTTCTCATTCATTTTATGGGGATCATCCAGGCCGATATCAATCGAGGATGTTATTTTGCCATGCTTAAACCGGAAAATGTAATGAAGTTTCTCCGCCAGCATATAGAGATAGTGAGAGCCCTGAAAGAAAGAAATCCTGAGCTGGCAAGACAAAAGATGTTGGAACATATCTTGGAAACAAAAAAATCGGTTTTAGGTTAGACCGCTACCAAAGAGGAGGTTTAAAGAGTTGCAAGGTTTTGAAATACATAGCAACCGTATATGGGATGAAAACTCAATTCTTAGGGCTTTGGATTTTATGGTTGAGGTAGGCATGGATGCTCTTGTTTTGCATCAGGTGGATATCATAGACCACTTGGTGTTCCCGGAAAAGTATTTTGGTGAGCCCTCTATTGTCCCAGGTAAGTGGCCAAAGCGGCCTCTTTTTGTGTTGTGGCGTAACCAACGCAATCATGTTCCTTACATGAAGTGGCTTATTGAGCGCGCTCATTCCAAAGGAGTAAAGGTTTTTTTAGAGGTCAAGGAACCCTGGTATCCCGAGGTTCTCCTTTATGTTCATCCGGAACTGCTTGGGAAGGGAGGAGAAATCTGTCCTTCTAATCCCTTTTGGTTTGAATTTTTGAGGGCTAAAATAGAAAAACTCCTTGAAGTTATTCCGGATCTTGATGGCATTGTGGAAAGTTTATCTACCGTGGAAACTAAAGTCTCCCTTTTTTCTTCTAACTGTGAGTGCACAAGATGCCAGCAAGTAGACGTCAAAGAATGGTATCGAAATGTTATTTCAGCCGTTTATGAACCCCTTCATAAAAAGGGTAAAGAGCTGGTAGTGCGAGACTTTGCCTATTTGCCAGAAGAGCATCGTGCCCTGATAGAAGTAATCCAGGAAATGCCTTCTGATATTGCGCTTTCCCTCAAAAACACTCCTCATGATTACTACCCTACTTTCCCCCATAATCCTCATATAGGGAAAGTAGATAATCGTGAGCAGATCATAGAGTTTGATGGATGGGGGCAATATTTTGGCTTGGGAATTTTTCCCTGTGTCTTATTGGAGGACTTTAGGGAAAGAATAAAATATGCTTTTTCGAGAGGGGCAAGTGGTTACCTTTGTCGAGTGGACTGGGAAGGCGCTACGGGTGGATGGATTCTGGATAGTCTTAATCTTATCAATCTTTGCGGATTGGCAAGCTTTGCAAAGGACTTTGAATCCGAACATGATTTTGAATCTATAGTTGGAGAAGCTTTAAAGATACTGGAGAACCAGAAAAGTACTATACCCTTTCTGGAAGCAACCTTCTTTCCCAAAACGTCTTCGGAGCTTACTGAGCTAACAAGCTTGCTTCTGAAGACCTGGCCTATTATAGAAAAAAGTCTTTACGTGAAAGGTTTCCTCTTTCAACACAATAGTGCTTTCCTTGCTTCTTTTGAAGAAGCAAGGAATATAAGAACCAAAGTACATCCTCTTACTCCCTGGAAGCCCGACCAGAAGGATCCTTTTGAGGAAATAAACAGAGAGAGAGCAGATTATATCATAGCCGAGAAAGAAGAAGCACTGAACGAGGTTAATGAAATAGCGAGTCTTCTGAAGTCGAAAAGGTTGCAGCTCAGCTCCCGCTTGAACAGCTCATTGCTTTCCCTTTTTGAGGCTTTTGCCCTTTATGTAGAAGGTTTTTACTTGAGTGCGAAAGCTTACACTTTGACCGAATTAACCCTTGCTGATCGAAAACATGAGACAGAAGCTCTCCAGGCAATTTCTGCTCTTGAGGAGTTCATACCCAGACTGAAGCACCAGGTTAGCCGTTATTTGTGGGAGCCTTTCTTTCATAACATATATTTCTTGCTCGATCCTGAGAAGGTAACTCAATTTGGCAAAAGTCTTTTAAGGGCTATAAAGGGTTGAAAAACGGAGGTGTGAAGATGAAAAAGATTGAGGGCAAAGTGGGTTTAGTCACTGGAGGAGGAAGCGGAAATGGCAAAGGAATAGCTTTGAGAATGGCTAAAGATGGTGCGAAGGCAGTGATAGTCAATGATGTAGACGGAGCACTGGCTGAGGAAGTGGCTCGAGAGATTAAAGAAACTTATCAAACAGAAGCCTTACCTGTTCAGGCTGATGTTTCAAGTGAAGTTGAAGTTGAGAACATGTTTGAAGAGATATTAAAGAGATTTGGTCGTCTTGATATTTTAGTGCACTGTGCAGGAATAATCAGCGTGAACAAAGCAGTTGAAGAGAGTCTGGAAGCCTGGGACAGGCTTTTTGCTGTTAATGTGAGGGGAACTTTTCTTTGTTGCCGAGCAGCTGCTCGGCAGATGATGAGGCAGAAGGGTGGCAAAATCCTGATAGCCAGTTCAGGAGCTGGATTGGTCGGTATAACCTATCTTTCTGCTTATTCTGCCAGCAAAGCTGCCCTGATCCGTTTTGGAGAAGTTCTTGCCAGAGAGCTTGGTCCCTATGGAATCTGTGTTAACGTGTTCAGTCCTGGATGGAGTCCCTGGTCAAAGATGGGTTGGGAAACTTGCCAGGCCCTTGCAAAGCACCTCGGTGTGGATCCTGAAGAGATTGCCAGGTTGCATACTCGAGGTGTGCCCCTGGGAAGAGAGGCTACTGTTGAAGATACTGCTAATTTAGTTTCCTTTCTCTATTCTGACGAGGCGAATTATATCACTGGTCAAATGATAGTGGTAGGAGGAGGAGCAACCTCGGGTCGAGACCTTGTTCCTTTAAGTCTTTTACAAAAAAACGAGCAGAGTTAACTTTCATTGTTTAATTCCATATTTGTGATTAACAAAAGATAAGGAGGTTAGCAAGAAAATGCAGCAGAAAAACTTTCAACAGGGTACTCCCGAAGAAAGGAAAAAATACATTATTCGTCCTTATCAGGATGTACCGTTGGTGGAATTGGTTAAGGGTTCTTTAAGCCATCTTGTCTGGGGAGAAAAGATCATGGTTAGTTTTCTTACCATGAAAGCAGGTAGTGTTTTCGATATTCACACCCATCCCCAAGAACAAGTGATGATTGTTCTCGAAGGATATTGCGATGAGATCATAGAGGGCAAAAAGTATCGTGTTGAGAAGGGGGATGTCATAATCATTCCTCCAAATGTGCCTCATGGAGCCTTGATAGGAGATGTGGACTGCAAAGTCATCGATATATTCAGCCCGGTCAGGGAGGATTATAAGAAGAAATTCGAAGAGAGTGTGAAGGGAAGATGACGAGTGCTTACAAAGTTAGGGCTCTCGAATTTCACGATTCTTCTCATATATGGAATATTGAATGCCTGAGGAAGACACTTAAGTTCATGGTGGACAACGATTTGAACACTCTGGTGCTTCATCAAGTAGATATCATAGACGAGATAGTTTATCCTGGGAGAGTTTTTGGTATCTCTCAAACGAGTAATATTCACGAAACTTATGAGAAAATGTACCGAACTCTTTACCGATATGCTCCTCGCAGGCGTGGTGTTCCCAATATGAGAAAGGGCTTCCTTAGACTATTGGTCCAGGAGGCCTTGCGCTTTGGCATAAAGGTCTATCTTGAAAACAAGGAAATCTGGTTTCCTGACATGTTGCTGGAATTTTATCCTCACCTCATAAAGAGAGGAACAGTTTGTCCGAGTGAAGAATTTTGGTGGGAGGAGTTCTTGCCTGCAAAGTACGAAGAACTCTTTCAAGATTTTCCTGAGTTGGCAGGAGTTGTGATTTCGACAGCTACTGGGGAAAGCAGGGTTTCTATTTCCCGGCGTCGTTGTGAATGTGAAAAATGTAAAAAGATGGATCCTGTAGAGTGGCACCATAAGGTGATAACAAGTATTTATGAGGCACTCAAAAAAGCTAAAAAGCAGCTGGTAATTAGAGATTTCGTTTTTAATAAAGAAGCACATCAGGTCTTTACAAAGGTTATATCGCACCTCCCTGAGGATATTGTTGTTTCTATTAAAAACACTCCTCATGATTACTACCCTACTTTTCCCCATAATCCCCTTATAGGAAAAACAGGTGGTCGTCCCCAATGGTTAGAATTTGATGCAATGGCTCAGTATTTTGGGTGGGGGATCGGTATAAGCGTGATGTTGGAGGATTTACGGGATAGGATGTTGCATGGCTTGGAAAAAGGAGCTACAGGTTTTCTGGTGAGAACCGACTTGGAATCTCTTCCCAACCATTCTTGTTTTCGAACTCCTAACCTTATTAATTTGTATGGAGCGGCACAGCTTGGAAAAGATCCTCTTGCAGATTTTGCAAATATTTATCGCCGCTGGCTTTCGGAAACGAGAATGTTTGAAGACGGCTCTTCTCCCGAAGATCGAAAGAAGTGTGTTAAGTGGTTGAAAGAACTTTTCTCTTATACCTGGCCAATCATTAGAAAAACCTTGTTTGTAGATGATTGTGTGTTTAGTGATAGTAGCATGTTTCCGGTAAGCGTGGAGCATGCGCTGTGGCTTGCGGAAGAAAAAAATAGTCTTAAGGAATGGAATCCTCAGAAAGAAGATGCTCTTGCACCAACTCTTCAGAACCTGGAAAAAGTGTTTAAGGAAAAAGAGGAGGCCGAACTGCTACTTGATAAAGTTCAAAAACTTCTTGCTTTAGAAGGTAAATCTCCTTTGAGGAAAGAAAGCTATCAAGAGCTTATCAAGCGCTTTGATTTTTTCCACAAGTATGCAAAAGGCTTCTGGCTTATTGCCAAGGCCTTTATGATTTGTAGAGTGTGTGAGGCGGGTATTAGTCTGGATTCGTCTATTCCCAAGTATGGGAAGTTGAATGAGCTTGTTCAAAAAATTAAGGGAGAGCTTGAAGAATATGAAGGTGAACTTCGAGGATTAGAACTTTCCTTGAAAGATTATCCCGTCAATTTACTTTTAGATGCAGATCGTTTTGCCTGTTTTAGAAAAGACTTTGAAAAGCGGATCGCTAAGTTGGTTAATTGAGAGGTGACAGTCGTGGGGGTTTTTCCTGAAAGGGAGTTTTGTCTGCGCTTGAAAAGAATTAGAGAAGAAATGTCCCGTCAAGGGATAGACTTTTTAATTGTTCCTTACCAGGGAGCAGAAAATACTTTTTTCTATTTTGTGGGATATCAGCCCTTTGGTGACGCAACGTTACTCATACCTCTGGATGAGGAGCCTTTTCTCTTTTTCTCTGCTTCTTGGGATAGAGACCGAATCGAAGAAAGTACATTCGTCAAGAGGCTTGAGGAAGCCGACCAACCTTTCTTAGCTGCCTGTAGGTATGTAAAGGGCCGCTTTAAAGGTGTTGCTGGGGTTGCCGATTACTGGAAGCTTCCTTACGGGTTGTATGATGAAGGACTAAAGTCGCTTTCTCTGGAGACTCAGGATGCTACACCGTGCGTTAAGAAAGTGAGGCTTTTCCACACTGAGTGGGAGGTAGGGTGTTACCGCAGGGCAGTGGAAATAGCGGAAAGGGGCATGTTGAGAGCAGCGGAAATTCTTTCTCAGGCCCCTATTTCAGGTGTTTCTGAATTTGAGTTAGCTCAAGAGATACAGTTAGCTATGGATGAGGAAGAATTTTGTGGATTTTCAGGAGTATGCCTTGCTTCTTCCAAGAGAACAGCTCAGCCTATTGCTGCTCCTACTCAAAAGAAAATCGAGCCTGGAGATTTGGTAGTGATAGACATAGGAGGGGTATATAGAAGATACCGTAGTGACATATGCCGTACTTTTGTAGTGGGAGGAGAAGTTCGTGAAAACCAGAGAGAGTGGATTAACGCGGTCAAGTTTGTGCTTGAAACTCTTTTAGAAGAAGTGAAGCCCGGGATGAGAACTCGAGCTATACAGCGAAGGGCCTTTCAGCTTTTTGAAGAGAAGGCTTTGTCTCAAGGTTTTTTGCATCACATCGGTCACGATCTTGGTTTTAAGCCTGGAGAACTTATGAATTTCGAAAGAGACGACATGGAGCTTGGCGAAGGTATGGTCTTTGCGTTGGAACCAGCGCTTTACTTTCGCGGTCAGGGGGGGGTACGTATTGAAAATAATGTGTTGCTTACAGCTTCGGGGTTAGTTTCTCTGAATCAGCTTCCACTTCTTTTCTCATGATTGCCTTAGAGAAAAGTTGATTGCGTGGATATGGCGAGAGGAAAACGGTGAGTAAAGAGCTGATAGAGAACCTGGCGTTGAAAATTGATAGATAGGGCAGGGGTCCAATTCACCAAACGATTAAAGAGTTTAACGAGTCCAGTGAGAGTTTTCGCGTGAAGAATGGGGGTATAACGCTTTTGTTAGATGCGGGTTATTCCCGAACGTTGAAAGGACGAAGAGTTGCGAAAAAGCGAGGTGGGAAGTGGAATGTACATAATTGCTCTGGACTTTGGAACTTCCTCTTTAAAGGGTGCAATCTTAAACGAACACTGCGATGTAGTGGTTTCGTCTAAAGTAGAATATGAGCTTATCTTGAAAGAGGGCAATAAAGTTGAATTGGATCCTGATACACTTTTTAAAGCGTTTTTGCACTGTGTTCGCGAATTTGAAGAATTTTTGCCCCAGGTCGAGCTTATAGCATTCGATACCCTTTCCCCTTCGGTAGTTTTTATGGACAGAAACGGTGAAGCTCTGTACCCGGTAATCACTCATCTTGACAGAAGAAGCAGAAATCAAACTAAGCAGATACTGAACAGAATGGGGGACGAGTTTCATAAGATAACTGGGGTGCTGCCCTTCCCAGGGGGTGTTTCTATTACAACCATTCTCTGGATGAAGGAAAATATGCCTGAGGTGTACAGTGCTTCTCATAAAATTGGTCATTTCAATACATACTTCTATAAAAAACTCACTGGAGAATGGGTTACGGACCCGGTGAATGCTTCTCAGATGGGTTTATTTGAAACAGTAGGAGGTCAAAAGTGGGCAAAGGATATCTGTGCTACTTTTGGGATAGATATAAGCAAACTTCCCGAAATTGTACCTGCAGGTACTATAGTGGGGAAACTTTGTAAAGAAATTGCCGATCTTGCCAATTTACGTGAGGGTATTCCCGTTGCTGTAGGCTCGAATGATGCAGCTACAGCTCAGGTGGGTGCTGGCAACTTCAGCTCAGGTGATGTATTGAATATTTCCGGAAGTAGCGAAATATTGTCTATACTAACTGACAAGCCTGTTATACACAAAAAGTATTATTTGCGAAATGCCGTGACTCCGGGTTTATGGCAAATCTTTGCTATTTCAACAGGTGGTTTTGCAGTGGACTGGTTTAGGCGAGAGCTTTGTAGGGAAATGAGCAAGGAGGACTTCTATAATGAATACATTACGGAGGTTATTGAGAACAATCTTGCCCGAAGACCGAGGGTGAGGTTTCTACCATATCTTGCGGAGGATCGTCACAGCTTGGAGAGAAAGACAGGAAGGTTTAGTGGATTAACTCTTGCTACCACCAGGGAAGAAATGTTGATGGCAGTTCTCGTGGGTATGCACGAGCCTGTTTTAAGGGCCTTTAATCTGGCGAGCCAGTTTTTGAAGTTGAACAACACTATAAAGTTGACAGGAGGATTAACTAGCGAGATTTATATTCGATTGAAGGGAATGTTGTTTAAGGGATACAATTTCGAGGTTGTTCAAGATTGCACCTTGAAAGGCAGCACGAAATTAGCATTAGAAGGTCTAAATAACCACTAGGAGCTATAAAGTTTGAACGGAGTGTTTTTTAATGTTTTTAAAGGGCATGTTCCTTCAAAAATTACCTAAATGGAGCTGTTACTGTTACTAAGTGAAGAGACAATGTTTAGTTGACTGGATTCTTGGTGTTCAATATAATCTCATTAAAGGTAATTTAACCAAAACCCCGAAGGGTTGAGCGAAGAGAATCTTCTGTGAAAATTGCAGTGGTTGACGGCCTGGGTGGTGGCCTGGGTTGCCAGATAATTGAAAGCTTGAAAAGAGAGCTTGGGGATGCAGTGGAAATAATTGCCCTGGGCATCAATGCCGGGGCGACTGCTAATATGCTGAAAGCAGGAGCCAGGCGGGGAGCCACCGGGGAAAATGCTATTCGGGTTACCGGTAAAGAGGTGGATGCGATAACTGGCCCGGTAGGAATAATCATTCCCGATTCCATGATGGGCGAGGTAACCGCAGGGATAACTGAGGCAGTGATAAGTAGCCCTGCCCGGAAATTTTTGCTGTGTGTTAATCAGCCTCACGTTGAGTTTATCGGTGTTGAGAGCCAGCCGGTTAGCGCGTTAATCGGGAAGCTGGTCGAGAGAATTAAAGAGTTTATAAAAGACGCATAAGCTTTAGGTAAAAAAGAAAGATAATTTTGAGGAAACGGGATCACGAAGGTCCCTATCCGGCTCGAAAGCCGAAGGGATTTTCGTGATTTTTGTTTTTAAAGGGGGTTTTTCCAATCGCCAGAAGAATTCTCTACGAGGATTGTTTTTCGGGACTAAGTGGGGATATGAACCTGGGTGCTATGCTTGATCTGGGAGTGAACCCTGATTACCTGAGAGAGGAGCTCAAAAAGCTTGATCTCTCGGGCTATCAGTTAAAGGTATATCGGAACCAGAGAAAAGGCATAGCTGGGACCAGGGTGGAGGTTGTTGTTGTGCAGCACCATCATGCTTCTCATTCGCACAGAAATTTCCAGGATATAAGGCGGATAGTGGAAGGGAGTACCTTGAGTGAGCGGGTGAAAGAGTGGAGCTTGGGGATATTTAAAAAGCTTGCAGAAGCGGAAGCTAAAGTTCATGGAAAAGGTATCGATGAGGTGCATTTCCACGAAGTGGGTGCCGTAGATTCCATTGTAGATGTGGTGGGTGCAGCTATATGCAGAGAAAAACTCGAGGTGGACAAAATCGTCTTTTCACCGATAGAAGTAGGAGGTGGATTTGTGGAGTGTGCCCATGGCCGGCTTCCAGTACCTGCGCCAGCCACTGCGGAGCTTTTACGGGGAGTGCCTATAACTTCTGAGAGTATCTCTGGTGAGCTTACTACTCCTACTGGAGCTGCCATAGCGGTTACCTTTGCTGAGGAGTTCACCGCAAAGAAGA
>JARRBX010000036.1 GCA_029982245.1 Candidatus Atribacteria bacterium
ATAATGCCCTTGCGAGGTAAGATTCTTAATGTGGAAAAAGCCAGTATGAGTCGGATACTGTCGAGCGAGGAAATTCGTAACATTGTGGCGGCACTGGGCTGCGGTCTGGGAGCTGATTTCTCGGAAAAAAAATTACGGTATCACAAAATCATCATTATGACTGATGCAGATGTTGATGGAGCGCATATCCGTACCCTGCTTTTAACCTTTTTTTACCGCTATATGAGGCCGCTCATTGAGGAGGGCTATATTTATATTGCTCTACCTCCGCTTTATAGGGTGCGGGAAGGGAAAAACGACTATTATGCTTACAGCGATCAGGAGTTGGAGTCTCTGTTGAAAAATTTGAAGGGAAAGAAATACTCTATCCAGCGCTACAAAGGTCTTGGAGAAATGAACCCCGAGCAGTTGTGGATGACTGCTATGAATCCTGAGACCAGAACTCTGAAAAAGGTTACTCTTGAGGACGCCCTGGAAGCGGAGGAAATCTTCAGTATTTTAATGGGAGACGCGGTCGATCCACGACGCGAATTTATCCGGGAGCACGCTCGAGAAGTTGTTAATCTCGATATTTAGTTTTTGGGAGGCTTGCGATGTCTGAAGTGACCAACAATCGGGGAGAACGTATCGTAACAGTTGATATAAAAGATGAAATGCGAGAGGCCTACCTGAGTTACGCAATGAGCGTAATTGTGGGACGGGCTCTCCCAGATGTTCGAGATGGCTTGAAGCCAGTTCAGCGGCGCATACTTTATTCTATGTATGAAATGGGCCTTCGTTCCACTCAAGCTTACCGCAAGAGTGCTCGAGTGGTTGGTGATGTGCTTGGAAAGTACCACCCCCATGGGGACATGGCGGTCTATGATGCACTGGTGCGCATGGCGCAAGACTTCACCTTCCGATATCCCCTGGTCGATGGTCACGGTAATTTTGGTTCCATAGATGGAGACCCCCCGGCAGCAATGCGTTATACCGAAGTCAGGATGGCTTCCATTGCTGAAGAAATGTTGCGAGATATTGAGAAAGAAACCGTGGATTTTATGCCTAACTTCGATGAATCAGCACAGGAACCGGTTGTGCTTCCAGCTTCTTTCCCTCAGCTTTTGGCTAATGGTGCCTCAGGTATTGCTGTCGGGATGGCTACCAATATACCCCCTCACAATCTCTCAGAGCTTATAGATGGTGCTCTACTGCTCATTGACCGACCCCAGGCCAGCTGGAAAGACCTTTTGAAAGTTATACCCGGTCCGGATTTTCCTACCTATGGAAAAGTAATTGGAAGAAAAGGCATTAAGGATTACTTTCATACAGGTCGAGGGAAGCTGGTTATCCGGGGAGAGGCTGAGGTTGAAGAGATTGGCAAAGGTAAGAAGGCAATTGTTATCAAAGAGTTGCCCTACCAGGTGAATAAGGCAAGTCTGGTTGAGCACATAGCCCGGCTTGTCCAGGAGAAGAAGCTAAATGATATAGGCGAGGTTCGCGATGAATCGGACCGGGAAGGAATACGTGTAGTCCTGGAGTTGAAAAAGGGAGCCAATCCTCAGTTCATTCTCAACTACCTCTACAAACACACTGCTTTGCAGGTTAGTTTTGGGGTTATTCTCCTTGCTTTAGTGAATGGTAGGCCCGAGGTAATGGGTATGGTAGAAGCCCTGCGCCACTTCATTGAACACCGCAAGGAGGTTGTCTTGCGCAGAAGCACTTTTGAACTGCGTCGGGCCGAAGAAAGAATTCACCTTGTAGAAGGGTTTTTGAAAGCGCTGGACATGATAGATATGGTAATTGAGACCATTCGCAGCTCCAGCAATGTGGAAGAGGCAAGAGAACGGTTGATGATCCGCTTTGGTTTCACTGAAAAGCAGGCTCAGGCAATTCTTGAAATGCGCCTTCAGAGACTGGTGGCTCTGGAAAGAGAAAAGTTGCAGAAAGAGCATCAGGAGCTCCTTCAAAAAATTCAGGAACTAAAGAAGATTCTTTCCGACCAACAGACTCTTTTCGAGGTGATTAAAAAGGAACTGCTTGAGATTAAGGAAAAGTTTGGGGATGCGAGAAGGACCAGGATTGTCGAAGAAGAGGAAACTATCGAAGAAATAGACCTGGTTCCCGAAGAAGATGTGGTGATTACCCTTACCCGGGATGGCTATGTTAAGAGAGTGGCCCTTGAGGCTTACCGTCGTCAGGGGAGAGGTGGTAAGGGTGTGTCGGCAATGAACATTAAAGAAGAAGATGTTGTGAGCCAGGTTGCAGTCTCTACCACCTTGCACCGAGTGCTTTTCTTTACCAGCAAAGGCAGGGCCTTTCAACTTCTGGCCTATCAGCTTCCGGAAGCAAGTCGTCAGGCTAAAGGAACGCATCTTGTTAATCTGCTTCCTCTGGAGGAAGGAGAGCGGGTGTTTTCCTTTTTGACACTCAAGGATTTCGGCGAAGCCCGTTATCTTTTTATGGTTACCAGCCGGGGAAAGGTAAAAAGATTGGACCTTCTGGAGCTGGTCTCCATAACTCGAAGGGGTATACGGGTGATCAAGCTTGACGAGGATGAAGAACTCTCTCGGGTTTTCCTGACTTCTGGCAGTGAGGAAATTTTTGTAGTTAGTGCAGGTGGTTACGCCATTCGCTTTCTGGAAGAAGAAGTGCGTTCCACGGGGCGCAGTGCTTCAGGTGTGCGGGGAATAACCCTGCGTAACGGTGATGAAGTAGTTGGTGCTTGTTCGCTCTCCAGGGCTCGTTTTGTACTTGTGGTTTCTGAACGGGGCATGGGTAAAAAGTTGGACCTTTCCGATTTCCCCTGCCATCATCGAGGTGGCAAGGGACTTAGGGTCATGAGGGTTAGCCAGCGCACGGGAAAAGTGGTGGATATTCTGCCCATCTGTGAAGAAGGCGATGTGTTGGTTTCCACCCAGAAAGGGATGCTTATCCGCATAAATAGCTTGGAGATACCCGTTCAAGGTAGAATTACCCAGGGTGTGCGTCTTATCAGGCTGGATCGAGGAGATTCCATTTCCTCGTTGGCGCTGGTGGAGAAAGAATGAGCAGGGTTCATGGTGGTCGGTTGTTTGAAGAAAGGGAGAAGCAGGGTTCTCTTTTTCTGGATTTTAGCGCCAGCATAAATCCCTGGGGGCCACCGTCGGTTCTTCGTAAAAACTGGTCCAAGATGTGGCAGTGGGTAAGTACCTATCCTCCACTGGATATTGAGCTGTTTCAGAACTGGATTGCCCAGATATACGGCTTTTCTGGAGAGACAATTCTTCCCTGTAATGGAGCTACACAGGGTATCTACCTTTTGGGGAGAATACTGGAAGGAAAAAGAGTAACTATTATCGAGCCTTGCTTTACTGAATATTCCCTTGCCTTTCGCTTGGGGGGTAAGGAAATAGAACACTTCTTTTATCTCGGCGATGAAGAAACGGAAGAAAGCTTGAAGTTACTCTTTACTACCCACCCGGATATCCTTATTATGGGTAATCCCACCAATCCGCTCGGTAACCCTTACCCGGAAGGTTTTTTAAAAGCTGTGTGGGAGTATGTTCTTGAGAAAGGGATTTTTCTGGTGGTGGACGAAGTCTTCCAGGAATTTATGAACGAAGAAACCTCTTTTTCTGGAAAAATTGCGGATTATCGGCGCCTTTTTGTGGTGCGTTCGCTAACCAAATACTTTTCCATTCCTGGATTAAGAGGAGGCTTTTTATTGACCCACCCCTCCAACGTGTACTCTCTTAAAGAGCATATCGAACCCTGGTCGGTTAATGCTGTCTTGGCTTCAGCGCTAAAAATTCTTTCCGAAAGCGATCTTTCAGCATTCAGGGAAACCACCATAAAGAACCTCAAAAAAGAAAAAGAATATCTTGAGGAGCACTGGAAAGCCTTTTCTGATGTTGTATTGCTCTATCCATCTCGGGTCAATTTCTATATGTTTCGGGTTTTGGACTCAAAGGCTGACCTTTATTCCTTTTTTTACCAGCGAGGGATGCTAATTAGAAGTCTCTCTGATTTCTGGGGTCTGGATAGGAATTTTTACCGAATTTCGCTGCGCACCCATTCTGAAAACAGGCGCTTTCTGGGAGCACTGGAGGAGTTCGTGGATGATCTCAGGAATTCTTGGTAGAAAAGTGCTTTTCATTGGTGGCGCAAGGAGCGGTAAAAGCTCTCTGGCTCAGCAGAGAGTGGAAGAAGCGAGCCCAAAGCGGGTTTACCTGGCAACAGGTGTGGTTACGGATCAAGAGATGGCAGAACGAATAGCTTTACACCGCAGGAGACGTTCCGAGAACTGGGAAACCTTTGAGGTTCCTTTTGGTTTTCAGGAGGTGGAGGATAGAGACTTCTCCGGATGTGGAGTATTGTTGGATTGTGTTACCTTCTTAGTGAGTAATTTGCTCCTTCGGGATAAGGAGCCGGAAGAAGTTTTTATGAGAGTTACTGAAGAACTGGAGGTGCTTTTTAGAAAGCAATCCCGGGAAGGCTTTTTTTTGGCCCTGGTCAGTAACGAAGTGGGTTGCGGGGTGGTTCCTGAGAATTTTTTGGGCAGGCAATTTAGGGATCTCCAGGGTAAGGTCAACCAGTGGTTGGCCCAGAAAGCTGACGAAGTCTTTTTGGTAGTTGCAGGAGTGCCGTGGAAACTAAAATAAGTCGCTTTGTTCGCTGGTTACGGCTGGTAAGAATTGCTGCTGGCTTTTTAACCATTTTGCCGCTGGCCAGGGAGAGCGACGAGCCAGAAGAAGTAGCACTATCCAGCGTTTTCTTTCCGCTGGTGGGTCTTTTAATCGGTGGTGGAGTATATGGTGTATTTTGGGGAACCCATTTTATCTTTGGTACTTCGTTTCTTCCCGCACTTCTGGCTTTAACCACCTGGATTCTGCTCACTAGAGGCTTGCATCTTGATGGTTTGGCTGATGTAGCGGATGCACTGGGGGCTCCAGTTTTTAGCAAGGAAGCACGAGAGCGCATTCTTAAAGATTCTTCCCTGGGCGTTTTTGGGACAGTAGCGCTTTTTCTAGTTCTAACTTTTAAGTTGTTTCTGTTATCGGAAACTAAGAGTGGGGAAGTAATAGTACTGGCTCCCTTGGCAGCCAGATTTTTTTTACTGGGGGTTATTTGCTTTGGTCGCTCCTTGCTTCGGGAGTCGGGGCTGGGAAGTATTTTTTTAAGTCAACCCCGAAGCACTGCTTTCTGGTTGTGGTTGATTCTGGTTGCTGTTGTGTCCATTCTTTTCGGTAACGTTTTGCTTTTTTTGAAAATTTGTTTCTGCTTTGTTATTATTTACTCATTCGTGAAGAGAGTTGCTCGAATGCTGGGCTTTTTAAATGGGGATGTGATGGGAACAGCGGTGGAACTGGGAGAGCTGCTTTTTCTTCTGATTGGGAGGATTTGATATGGTACGAGCTCTGAGTCCAGGTAGCATGGGAGAGCTTTTCCAGGGTTACCTCGAGGATACAGAGATTCTGGTTTCGCTGACCATTGCTCGTTATAGTGAGATGGAGGTTTTCTTGCAAGAGAAACCTTTTGGTCCCTGGCAGGAAGAGGAAAATAAAGAGTACACTCAGAGGTTGTGGAAAAGTGCCAGAGCCCTGGAGATAGCCCTGAGCGAATGGGGGTTTAAAGAGCTTCGGGGAAAAGTATCTTTTAAAAGACGGAAGGCACTGCCTGAGGGAAAGGGTTTTGCTTCCAGCACAGCAGATATCGCTGCTCTCTTGGGCGCACTTTCTGCACTTCTGAAAAGAAAGACTTCGGAAGAAGAGATAGCTCGGATTGCCCTGAGAGTGGAACCCACCGACAGCACCTTGTTCTCCGATTTTTGCGTTTTTGATCATATTTCTGGAAAGGTGGTTATTCGCTTTCCGGTGCCGGTGTATCTGGGAGTTGTAGTCTGCGAGCTTCCCGGTAAGGTGGAAACCGTGGAAGTGGACAGGACAAAACTGCGCAAAAACTGGCTTTATTTTGCCAAAGAAGTGCGAAGGGCTCTGGACATGATTCAAAGAGGTCTTGAAGAGGGAGATCTTTCTTTAATTGGTAGAGCTGCTACACTCAGTGGTTCTATCTTGCAGGAGGTAAACCGGGAAAGGCTTTTCGATCTTTTGCGAGAGGAGATGAAATATACTGGGGCGCTGGGTGTGAACAGAGCACATACTGGTAAAGCGGTAGGAGTGCTTTTTGATCGCCGGGTTTACTCTGATGCGGAGATGCTTCGCAGGGTGAAGGAATGTCTTCAAAAAGAAGCAGTAAGCTGTTGGGTAACTGGAGCAGTGAGGGGAGGAGTAAGAATAATCAAGCCATGAAGGAAATATATCTTTTGCGACACGGAGATACTGAAGCAACAGAAAAGGGTTTTTTTGCGGGTTGGAGTGATATTCCGCTTTCTCCTAAGGGTGAGGAAAGAATCAAAAAATTACACCAGAGCTTGTTAAGAGGGCTTTCTTTTGAGAGAGTGTTTTGCAGTCCCATGTTGAGAACCCTTCAAACAGCTCGAATTCTGGTTCCAGATGACGACATCGACGTTGTTCCCGAAATCAAAGAGCGTTCTTTTGGTTCCTGGGAGGGTAAGTCTTGGGCAGAACTTGAAAAAGAGTACCCGGTAGAAGTAGAGGAGTGGAAAAAGGACCCCCTGGGTTTTACGCCGCCTGGAGGAGAAAGCTTCAAAGCAGTGCTTTCCAGAGTAAGCTCTTTTTGGGATAAACTCCTGAAAATGAGAAATGGTCGCTACCTGCTGATTACCCATGCTGGGGTTATTCGTTGTTTTCTGGTTAAAGCCATGAACATCGAGTTTGCGTCCACTTTTCATGTTTTGCTGGATCCCGGTGTTTTGGTGAAAATTGGGGTTAACCGCGAAGAATTTCCGAGAGTAGAATTGATTCAAAATAACGGTGTTTGAAGTGTTAGCCCTTTTACGTATGGTGGTGGGTTTTGTATTAGATTCATTCTTAGGGGACCCTTTTGGTCGCTGGCACCCTGTGGTTTGGGTGGGTAAGGCCATAGAGAAACTTGAACGCTTGCTTTTCCCTCAGCACAGGAGCTTTCGCAAGGAATTCATACTGGGCTTTGTGGTAGTTTTTTTGCTGGTGGGTGGTACCGGCCTGGCTTATGGTTTTCTGGGTTGGTTTATGCGAAAAAATTTGCCGCTTGTTTACTGGATGGTAGAAATATATCTGGTTTTCTCTTTGCTCGCTTTCCGCTCGCTCTGGTTAAGTGGCAAAAAGGTTTTCCTGGCCCTTCAAAAGGGAAACCTGGAAGAGGCCAGGAAAAACCTTCGGAGCTTGGTGGGCAGAGATACTGAACACCTGGCAGAATGGGAAGTGGTCAGAGCTTGCGTTGAGTCTCTCGCCGAAAACTTCAACGATGCAGTAGTGGCTCCTCTTTTTTATGCTTCGCTTTTCGGGGGTTTGGGGATTCTCATTTACAAAGTGGTTAACACCCTTGATTCCATGCTGGGTTACCGGGATTTCCGCTATTTTTTCTTTGGTTTTGCTTCGGCACGCCTCGATGACCTATTGAATTTTATCCCTGCTCGTTTGAGTGCTCTGTTTCTAGGAATAGCTGCTTTGCTCTTGGGGAAATCGCCAAAGAGGGCTTTGACTACCGCTTTTCAATATGCCCGCTTTCATCCCAGTCCCAATGCAGGTTGGCCCGAGGCAGCCATGGCTGGTGCTCTTGGGGTGAGGCTGGGGGGCGTAAACTATTACCAGGGCAAGCGCGAGGAAAGGCCCTTTCTTGGAGAGGCCCTTCGGGAGCTTGTTCCGGAACGAATTGAGGAGGCTCTTTCTCTTTTGTGGTTGGGTAGCTGGTTTGCTTTGCTGGTTCTGGCTCTTTTTGCCTGGCGGGTCGGTTATCCCATTTTTGGTATTTAAACGGAGAGTGTACCCCTATGCACGAGCCGCAAAAGTATCGTCCTGCTTCACTAAAAAAACGAGTTTTGCTATCTGTTCTTATAAGTATAAGTAGTATTGTTATTATTTTTTCTGTTGGTTCCTTTTTCGAGGTACCACCTGAGATTGATTTTGCTCGTTTTCACTTTGGAGTTTACTTGGTGGGTTTTTTGTTGATGTTTGCTGCCTGGTTTCTGGATGGGTTAAGAGTCTTTCTGAGTGCTCGGGCCTGGAACAAAAGCATTCGCCTACAGGATGCGCTGAGTACAGTTCTTGCCGGATATTTCATGTCGACCATAACTCCCTTCAGTACCGGTGGTAGCCCGGCTCAAATGTATGTTCTTACCCGTGCAGGCATGAGCTGGGGGGAGGCAGGGAGTTTGGTGGTAATTTGTGGCATTCTGTATCAGGTGAGCCTCCTTCTTTTGCTTTTCTTGCTCATTTTTGCCTTTCATATCGGCTTTGTTCTGCAAGGAGTGCTGTTAAAGCTTTTGTATTCTTTTGTCATTTTCTATGCGGGTGTCATGGTGCTCCTTTTTTCTTTTTTGTATCGCCCTCAGATACTTTTCAGACTTACCGAGTGGGGCATAAATTTCGTTAAACGCCACTTTAGGAAAATTCGCTTTTCTGAAGAGAGTGTTCGAGAATGGGTGCACGAATTTTTTGAAGACTTTCGTAGGGGGTTCCGGATTCTCTTCTTTCAAAAGCCTCAGTATCTGGTATGGAATATCGGCTGTTATATGGTGCAGTACACGCTTATTTTCTCCGTTGCTTATTTTGTGCTGGCAGCCATGGGCGTGAAGGCTGATTATTTACGGGTTCTGGGCACTCAAGCTCCTCTTTTTTACGTTTTTTCCTTTGTACCTTCCCCGGGAGCAAGTGGAGGAGTGGAAGTTTCTATGGCTTCTGTTTTCGCTCGCTTTGTGGGTGCTTATCGGGTAGGCATGTTTGTTCTTTTGTGGAGAGCGGTAACCTTTTATCTCCCTATGGTAATTGGAGGAGTAACCTTCTTTCGGATCGTGCAGAGTGCAGGTGGATATTCGGGTGAAAATGGAAAGCTTATCAACAAAAGGAGCGAAAACTATGCCCAGAAGCTTCCTGGAGAAAGAAATTCTTAAAGCGTTGCTTGTCTCTCGAGATTGGGTATCTGGTGAGGAACTTGCCAAACGGCTTTCTTTAAGCAGGGTAGCTATCTGGAAGGAAATGGAAAAGCTGAAATCCCGGGGATTCCCTGTGATATCTTCTCGCAAGGGGTACAAATTGTTCGAATTGCCCGATGTTTTCTTCAGGGAATATCTTGAAGCTTATTTTTCAAGGTTTTCCTTTCCGGTGAGTGTTTTCTGCGAAGATCAAGTGGATTCTACCAATGAATGGGCCAAAAGAGAGGCCCTGCAAGGCGCACCATCATGGAGCCTTTTTATAGCTGAGAGTCAAACCCGGGGCAAGGGAAGGAAAGGAAGGAGCTGGTTTTCACTTCCTGGGAAAAGCCTGACTTTTTCCCTTTTGATCCGGCCGAATCTTTCTTTGTGGTCAGGTTTTACCTCTCTGCCTCTTGTCTGTGGGTTGGCAGTGAGTCTCGCTCTTGAAGAAGAAGGTCTGGAACCAGAAATTAAGTGGCCCAACGATGTGTTGATTGATGGGAAGAAGGTGGCCGGGATACTGGTTGAGGGCGATTTCGAGGCCGAGGTTCTTAGATATGTGGTGATTGGTATCGGCCTTAATGTCAATCTATTGAGAGAAGATTTTCCGGAAGATTTGAGACTTACAGCAACTTCGCTTTTAGAAGTTTCCTTGAAAAAACACCACCGGCTGTTTCTTTTGGAAAATTTGTTGAACAAGCTTTCAAAATGCCTGGAAGACTGGAAAGGAGAAGCCAACCTTGCTTCCCTGTATCCAGAACTGAAGAAAAGACTGGCTACCTTGGGAAGAAGGGTGAGGATAGCGGTCTCGGACAAAGTCCTGGAAGGCTTGGCCGAAGATATTGACTTGGATGGCTCATTGTGGATTAATTCGGAAGGTGAGAGAAAAAAGATAAGTTGGGGCGAGCTGGTCACCCCTTGATTTTTGGTTAACTTATTGATATATATTGGTTAACCAAATGGGGGTGAGACAATGCGCTTTCAGTCGTTGCGGTTAGCTCGTTGTGCTTTGGTAGTCGCTCTTTGCGTGGTGTCCTCGCTTTTTTCTCGCTATGCCCAGGGAGTGGTTCCTTTCAGTGTTCTGCCTTTTGTTGTGGTTCTTTCTGGATGGTTACTTCGGCCACAAGAAGCATTCTGGTCCCTCTCAGCCTATGTCCTGCTGGGTCTTTTGGGGTTGCCAGTTTTTGCATCACCGCCTTTTGGAGGTCCCACCTATTTGTTTAAGCCTACTTTCGGTTTTCTGCTGGGTTTCATCCTGGGAGCCTTTTTAATTTCCGCCCTAAAGGATAAGAAGTTTTTCAGAAGAAGCATACTGGGAGTAATTTTCCTTTCAGAGTTGGGGATGCTCATTATTTATCTTCCAGGTCTTTTTTACCTATGGTTGGCTTTTTCTTTGTTTATGGGAAGGCCCATCGGCTTTAATCAGGTTTTGCAGATTGGTTTTTATCCTTTTCTGGGCTTCGATGTTGTGAAGGCGTTCCTGGCAGGGATGTTGTTCTGGAAGACCAAGGACCGAATAGCTGCGTAGGTGTTTTTTATTCCTTTTTAGAAGATACCCGACCCTTAACTCCTTTGTGAAGACCAGAATCTCTTTTGTTCATTAAAAATACCTCGTTAGGTCTAAAGTTTTTGGGGATTTGGCCGATATATATTAAAAAGCAAGAAGGGAGGTTTCTTGGTTGAGAATAAAGACTAAGGTATCACTTTCTTTCTTTATCCTGGCTTTGCTGACGGCTTTTTGTGGGGGGTTTGCGATTTATTCTTTTATGGAGGTTGAAACCTCTTTGCAGGGAGTTCGTCAGGAAGTTCCTCTTTTAATGGTTGTTTCTCGCCTCAAGGATTTGATTGCCGAAAATCAGGCCCTGGTAGCGCTTTATCTGCAGGAGAAGGACCTGAATGCCCTGGAATCGCTGGAGGAAGATTTTGTACGGGTGGACGATCGCTTTATGACTTATTTCGAGGTTTTGCGTCTGGGCAGCGATTCCGAGGAATTTAAAAAGTCGGACTATTATACAATATGGCAACAGGAGAAATTCCCCTATCCCCTGCAAGCTGTTCCTCAGGATAACCCTCTTTATCGCTCTATTCAAACTGCAAGGAGTGTTTACATCGAAAGCCGCATTACTTCACAGGATGTTCGGGAAGCCTGGCGAGAATGGCTCTCCATTCAGAAGGAACGAAGTATGGCTTCTTTAAGCATGGATGAACCTCTGGAGGTGATTACCAGGTTCATAAAGGCTGTAAGTGGTGCCGTGGAAAACTTGTCGGATCCCTTGCGTAACGTTTACTACCTCGCTTTCCGATTTGCTGCAACCGACGACCCCGAAGGGAGAATCGGCGCTTCTATCGACTCCTACCTACAAGCCCTGGAAAGGGACCTTGCTAATTCTCCCATGCTTTCGGATGCAAAAAAGGAAGAACTCACCGGCTTGATGGCTACCTTGGCTGAAAAGTGGAAAAGCTTGCAGTCAGCGATACGGGGAGAAGGGGATAGCAATGTGGATTCGGCATTTCTGGAGTTCTACCGGGCTTACAATAAAGCTTTTGATGCTTTACAGGGACTGCGTCTGGATTCTTACATAGAAGAGCTCCAGGCGCTTTCTGCGGGGTCCAAAAATTTCCTGATCCTCTCGGATCCAGACAAAAAAGAGGAAGAACGTAAAAAAGTCGAAGCTACTTTAACTCTTCTGGACGGCTTCCTACAGGGTACTTTTGCAGAAACCTATGCTCCCGGATCAGTCGATACGGTGATTACAGAGCGCTGGAAGCCCCTTAAGGAAGCCTGGCGCAAGGTAGTACAAATGGATGGCTATCTCAGCTTGCTCGATAGCCAACTTGAAAATGCTCTGGTGTCTTCAAAGGGTGCCCAGACCAAAATTAGCGAATCCATAGACGCTCTATACCAAACAGTGCTTGACAACTTCAACGGAGCACTGCTCTCGCTTCAGACAGTTAAAGACAGGATGAATCGGATTCTTTATTTCATAGTCGGGTTTGTGATTGTTCTGGCGATTTTGCTGGGGACACTGCTCACCCGGAGCATTATAAAGCCCCTGAACCGCGGAGTGGCCTTTGCCCAGGTTCTTGAAAAAGGAGATCTTACTCAAAACATTCAGGAAAAGCGTAAAGATGAAATGGGAATTCTTTTCCGTTCTCTCAACGCTGCTTCCTCGGCATTGCGGGAGTTTATGAGTGAGGTAGCCCAATCCGGGCAGGAAATCATGAAGGCCATGGAAATCCTGGAACACAGCTCGGAAGAGATTTCACACACCGGAGAGCAAATCGCTCAGACCATTTCCCAAGTTGCTAAGGGTTCCGAAGAGCAGAGTCAGTCACTGAGTGGAGTCTCTCAAGACATGGAACGGCTGGTAGAGCAAGTGAAGAATATGGCTGCTCAGCTCCTGAAACAGTCTGAACAGGCTTCGCAAGCTCTGGATGAAGTGGACAGGGTGCTGGAGAGTGTCGGGTTGACGGGAGGCAACATTCAGGAAGTTAGAGAAGCTGCTTCACAGGCCTTCTCAGCTACTGAAAAAGGTCAGGGCACTCTGGCAGAAGTCGTCTCGGCTATGGAGGAAATTAGGGAATCAGTGGGCTCGGTTGGAAAGATTGTTGAAGAGCTGGGGCGAAGCTCTCGAGAAATTGGAAGTATTACAGATTTGATAACTGGTATAGCCGAAGAAACCAACCTCCTTGCTTTGAACGCAGCCATTGAGGCAGCCAGAGCTGGAGATGCTGGACGAGGCTTTGCTGTGGTGGCCGAGGAAGTGCGAAAGCTGGCCGAAGAATCTGCTCAGGCTGCACAGCGCATCGCCAAGCTCATTTCTGAAGTTCAAAAGGAAGCCGAGAAAGCGGTGAAGTCCATGAATGAAAGTCAAGAAAGGGTAGAGAAAGGAAGTCAAGCTGTATCCAGTGTCCAGGAAGCCTTTGGTGATATCTACAATACTAATCAGGTGGTAACCCGAGAAGTTGAAGCCATAGCTCAATCTTTCTCCAGGGTTGATGAGTCTTCACGTCGCATTGCAGAAATCATCAAAGAGATGGCTGCCATCTCCAGGGATAGCTACTCGAAGACCCAGGAAATCGTAGCTCTGTCTCAGGAAGTTTTTGGAAACCTAAACGACGTAGCTTCGATTTCTGAAGAAAACGCGGCTTCCGCTGAAGAGGTGGCCGCCTCGGCAGAGGAACAAAACGCTGCACTTCAGGAGATGAACAGGACCATACAGGAGACCGCCAGGATTGCTCAAGCTCTGGAAGAGGATTTAAAGAAGTTCAGGATTTGAGGGACCAAGGTATCAGAGCTTGCAGGCGGGGGAAACATAGAATTGTTTCCCCCGCCTGTTTTTTTAATCGCTTTTCACGGAAAAAGAAGAGAGCCAACTCTTCTTTCTCGCTTTTTTAGCAAATTCGGTGATTTCCTTTTTCCTTTCGCGCGGCAAAGTTAAAGAGACTTTTAAAAACTCGCTGTCTATGTCTATAGTTCCCTCATTTCTAATTACCGAATGAAGGCGGGCAATGAAAAGGTTGAAGTGGGCAGGTGCTACTTCGAACACAAAGCTTGCTTCCGGTCTAAATTCCTGAGTACCTGATTTCGCAAGAACAAGCTGAGCTGCCTCTCCGTAAGCTTTAATAAGTCCCTTCACGCCCAGCTTTTTGCCGCCAAAGTAACGCACTACAACCACCATGGTGTTGGTGAGCTGGTATTTTT
Organism: Candidatus Atribacteria bacterium; assembly: GCA_029982245.1. GTDB lineage: Bacteria > Atribacterota > Atribacteria > Atribacterales > Thermatribacteraceae > Thermatribacter > Thermatribacter velox. The sequence goes on from JARRBX010000036.1 coordinate 13,698, forward strand.
TTATGGCTCCAAGAATTGGTCTTCCAGCGCTTCCTGGTGGTTCGCCGGCATCGGAGGCGAACTCTTCCGTTTTTTCTACACCTATCCGCCAGGCAAAACAGTGGTGAGTAGCATCAGGAAATTTCTTGACCACCTCTTTGAGGACTTTGCGAGCCTCCTGAGGGCTGGCAATCCGAAAGCTCTTTGCTATAAATCTGGAACGTTCGATGCTCAGAATTGCTTCGCTTTCCCGGGCTATAGTTCGTGGCATTTTCAAATCCTCCTGTTTCAGATATATTATAATGCATCTTTGAAAGCTTGAATTACCTTATGAATATTAGTATAATTGTTTATACATAACGGAGGTAAGGAAAAATGAAAAAACTGCTTG
>JARRBX010000037.1 GCA_029982245.1 Candidatus Atribacteria bacterium
CGTAGTGCAGTTCCTCACCGCTTGGGCCAGGGCGGGTTTTCACTTCTTTTTTGGTGAAGCGGCGCTCCAGAATCTCCCGATTCCTCATTCCCCATCACCCTCCCCGAGCATTTTCTGATACACCACAACGTCCACAAACCTCCCAAACTTGTAGCCCACTTCCTTGAGTTCACCTCGCCGCACAAACCCCGCTTTTTCATGGAGCATTATGCTCGCTAAGTTCTCGCGAGCAATGAAAGCCAGGATGGAATGGTAGGAAAGCTCTCGGGCATGGGTGATGAGCGCCGAAAGCAGGGCAAAGCCAATGCTCCGACGGCGGCTGTCCCGGCGCACGTACACCGAATCAGTAACCGTGTAGCGGTAACCCTCTCGGTCAGAGTAAGGATTCAGGGAAGCCCAGCCCAGGATTTCCCCTTCTTCTTCGAATACCAGAAGCGGGTAGCGTTCATCGTGCTCGGCAAACCACTTCCTCTGCTCCTCTTCAGAACGGGGGAAAATGTGAAAAGTGGCCAGGCTATTGAGCACCGCCTCATTATAAATGGCCGTTATGGCAGCAAGGTCTTCCGGTTTCGCTCTTCGAACACAATAGGTCTTCTCTCGCATGGCCTTTATATTGTAAGACTTTTTAGGCAATGTGAAAAGGAGTTAAATCCTGCGATAGCCTCAAAAGCCGGTGTTGAAAATCAAGTGAAAGTGAGAAGGATAACCCACCAGTTTTCCTGCTTACAACCCCTTGAAAGGAAGATGGTACAAGAAGCCCCGCAAGAAGAAAGCTTTTTGCTATGCAGGTTTTCTCACTCAAAATAGCAGATATCAGCAGCAAACACTCTCGAAGAGAAAACGACTTAACACAAACATTCTATATTTTTTTCAGCATCATCCCTTTATACTCCCCCGGGTAAGACCTCCGACCAACTGCTGCTGAACAAACATAAACAATATAAATACGGGAATGCAGATCAAAGCGGAAGCAGCCATAAGATTACCCCAATTGGTCTCATACTGACCCACATAATCAAATATACCCACCGGAAGTGTCCTTTTAGTTTCGCTGGTGATGAACGTGAGGGCAAACATAAACTCTTGCCAGGTTATGAAGAAAAGGTAGGCAAAAGTTGCCCCCAGACCGGGACGGACCAAGGGAACGATGACCTTCCAGAAAGCCATAAGACGGGTGCATCCGTCAATCATAGCTGCCTCTTCAAGTTCTCTGGGAATGCCCAGAAAGAAGTTCCGGAGTAGCCATACACCGACCGGGACGGAAAAAGTTAGGTAGGCAATGATTAAAGACCAGTAGGTGTCTATGAGGCGGAATTGACTCATAAGCTTGTACAGGGAAACGATGATTGCCGCCAGTGGAAAAAGCTGACTCAGCAAAATGAGGACAAAGAAGAAATTCCTTCCCGGAAAATGCAGGCGTGCATAACTGTAAGAGGAAAAAAGGGCCACGCCAAGCACGATAACCGTGGATGAGGCCGCAATAAGCAGGCTGTTTAAAAAATACCTCAAAAACAGGGAACCCCGGCCAATGACGTGGAGATAATTGGAAAAAGTTGGCCTTTTAGGCCACAGGTAAGGAGGGGAGGTGAACTGCTCGTCAGGAGCCTTAAAAGACATAGAAACCATCACCGCAATGGGAAAGAGGACAAAAACAGCCAGAAGAAACGCAAACAGGTAAACTCTGGCATAGTACAGTTTATTTTTGTGGCGATTGCTCATAGCGATTCTTCCTTTCTAAAGGTCAACTTCACATAAATCAAGCTGAAAACCAAGAGAAAGAGGAAATCCAGCACGGCAAATCTGGAAGCATCGCCAAAGCGAAAACGCTTGAAAGCAAGGTCATAGACATAGGTCGGGAAAATATGAGTCCGCTCAGCTGGGCCGCCTCCAGTCATAACATAGATGAGCTCGAAGTAATTGAAAGTCCAGATGAAGGTCAAAAGCAAGGTGGTTACGATTATTGGCCTCATGACCGGGAAAACGACATAAAAGAAGCGCTGGTAAGCACTGGCGCCATCGATTTCAGAAGCTTCCAAAAGGTCAGGAGGGACGGTTTGCAGGCCAGCAAGGTACATGAGCATTGAGAAGGGGAAGCCCTTCCAGATAGCTGCAAAAATAACTGCATACAAAGCCCATTTCGGGTCGCTGAGCCAGGTAAAAGGTTTGGATATAATACCGAGAACCTGCAAATAATGATTAAGAAGACCGAGTTGGGGGTCATAAACCAGTCTCCAGACCATACCGGCGATAACTCCAGGCATGACCCAGGGCAGAATGACTATTCCCCGCAGAAGGGCTCTCCCGGGAAAAGACTGGTTGAGGAGGACGGCTGAACCCAGACCCAACAGGAATTGAAAAAGAATCACCAGGAGGGTCCAGATAATGGAATTCTTAAATACCAGAGCAAGCATCCGAGTACTCAAAAGCTTATCAAGCGCACCTGAAAGCCCCAGATAGCGACTTGAAGTCAAGGAAACATCGTAAAGGCTGAGCTGGAAAGTGCCCAACAAAGGATAAATGACCAGGAGGAATAAAAGCACGATAGAAGGCAATGCAAATCCATATCCATAGAGCCAGTCCTTTTTCACCGCTCGCACACCCCTTTTGCGCTTTTCAAAAAGGGGCAGGGCAAAAACCCTGCCCCAGCTGCCCGATGCCTTCAGGATTTACTGATGACTCGAGTAGTACTCATTGAGGAGCTCGTCAATTTGCTTGGTGGCCTCACGGAGCGCGTCCTCAACACTTTTTTCTCCCAGTAGGATGGCCGTGGTTGCGTTTCTCTGGATTTCGGCAAGGTCCGGGTATTTGGGGAAAATCGGCCGGTAAAGAGCCGTGGTCAGCTGCTTAAAAATGACTTCCGGGAATCTCCTTTTTTTCTGCAAGAAAGCTTTTGCTGCTTCAATGTTAGCAGGAGTCAGTGAGGATACTTTTTCGTTAATTTCTCTACTAGTCCAGAACTCGATGAATTTCCAGGCTGCTTCCTTGGCAGTAGATTTTTCATATATTACCATGTTCCATCCGCCAAAAGTTCCAATGGATTCACCATCTTCCGGTTTGGGAAAATTGGTGCAAGCCCAATCCATCTCCGGTGCCCGGGCGTTAATGGTATCCTGACCCCACTCACCATACCAGAACATACCCACCTTGCCCGCAGTGAAGAGCTGGAAGGAGTCTTCCTCGGTCCTGGATACTTCTCCCGGAGGATTGACTGCCTGGAGCTTTTTAAAGAACTTCATAGCCTCAATTGCTTCGGGCTGATCAAGGGTGCACTTAGTAAAGGTTTCATCGAGGATGGAGCCACCGTTTGAGAAAATCAGGGCATCGGTAATACACTGAACTGCATCACCTTTACCTACCCAAAGCGCTGTTCCCCACTGATTCTCGGTGGTCATCTTCTCGGCAGCGCTGTAGAACTCATCCCAGGTAACCGGTGGGTTTTCAGGATCCAAACCCGCCTTGCGGAAGAAATCTTTGTTGTAATAGTTAAGTGCCCAAACACCAACGTCAAAAGGTATTCCATAGAGTTTTCCTTTGAAAACAGCCGAATCCCAGGCTCCCGCAAAATAATTTTCTTTCTTCACCTTTTCAGATTGAGCCACAAATTCATCAAGAGGCATTATGAACCCTGCAGCAGCAAATTCTGGGTTCCAGATCTGGTCCACCACCGACACATCAGGCGGATTGCCTGCTGCAGCCGCCACCAGAAGCTTGTCCCGGTATTCGTTGTAGGGGAAAACCGTGAATTTCACATCGATTTCGGGATACAGCCCCTTAAACTGCTGCAGTGCTTCTTCCTGAGCTTTAATCAATTCCACTTCTGCCTGCTTCATCAACCACACATTAAGGGTAACCTTCTGTGCCCCTGCCAGAGCAGAAAAGAGGAGCAAAACTACCAGCAGGAAACCAACAATCATTATACCTTTTCGCACCGTTACACACCTCCCTAAGAATTATCAATGTTTAAAACCTGGCAATACGAAACAAGGCTTACCCCGGGTATCCCTCACCTCCTCTCTCCTGGTTCCACTTCTCCACCAGTTTCGAAACCAGACGCACCCTTTCCACCTCGCACATTGGAGACAGCTCGTCAGATATACCCAGAATGATGCGGGGAGCAAAAGCTTCCAAGATTTTTAGGGTGAAGGATTCCAGCTCTGAAAGATCGTATTCTGGCATGAAAAGAAGCATCGGTATCCCGTCAAGTATGACTTTGTCACCTACCGCTTCTTTCAGTTCTTCAACCTCTACGTCCCCCTGAGGAAGGGGCGTTGGGGCTTCAATCCCGTCAAAGGGAAGGCTCCTAAGGTAGGGAAGAAGCGGTTTCAACGAACCATCCATGTGAATGTGGCAAAATTTACCCGCTTTATGGAGCTGGGCCACTCTCCTTTCATAGTAAGGGAGCAACCACTCTTCAAAAATCGGGGGAGAATTGAAGCGCCCGTCAATGTTTTCACCAAAGTTGAGAATGCGAACAGGGCAGGAAGCGAGAATCTCAAAGAGCTCATCTTCAGCCTCTTCGGCCTTTTTGAGGTATTCTTTCAACCTTTGGGGATAATCATAAATCAGATTAATGGTGTTCTCAATACCTGCAAACTGGAGAAACAGTCTCTGGAAGGGCGACCTTTCCCAGTAAAACTGTACCTCTCCCAGCCCGTTGAGCTTCTTTTTTGCCTCCTCGTAGAACTCCTGATTGAAACGGTAGTGGGTGTTGGTAACGATATACTCGAGAATTTCCAGATCTTCCAGCTTTTTCACCGGATGCTCAACATAATGCCAGGAACAGCCCCACTCACCGAGCTGTTTCCGACCATAGAGGGTACCCTTTGGGGAACGAAAGTAAACATGGATGGTATCCCCTTCAACAACTTCTTCAACCGAGGCTCCATGGGAATACTCAAAAATGATGTAGGTAACCGGTGAGGAAATGTCAACGCTCTCTCCATAAAAGTACCGCACAGAGGCCCTTAGATCCCGGTAAACATCCAGTATGCTTGCACCCTGAAAGCGTTCGGGAAGTTTGCCCAAAACCTTGTTAACGTTAAACCAGTGCTCCAGACGAGGCTGCCACACAACATTTCTATTTTTTCCCTCAAAGGTGTCCAGAATATCCTTCCGAAAATCCATTTCCCATTGCCTCCTTCAGGTCAAGTCTTCCAGCAAAGAAGTAACCACTTCGCTTGCCACGCCCAGGGCGCTACCTCTTTCCTGAAGCCTGCTGACCAGTATAGGGGTGTTTTGCGCTCTCAAAGAAAAAATGTTCTCCCTCGCAGAACAAATTGCTTCCTCCACGTACTCTGAAAACTGGGCCAGTTCTCCGCCCAAAACCACCGCCGCTGGGTTCAAAAGATTTATAACGTTCGCAATGCCTTTCCCCAGCATAAAACCTGCCCTTCCCAAAAGGGTAAGCACCGCTGAATCCTCTCTCTGGTATCGGGCAAGAAACTCGGAGAACGTGAAACGCTGACCCGTTTCTTTTTTCAATGCGTTTAAAATGAAAGCAGTAGAGGTATATTGCTCAAGGCATCCCCGGTTACCACAATAGCACACCATCCCCTGAGGGTCTACAGTCGTGTGTCCAACCTCTCCACAGGACCCCTGTTCTCCTCTAACCAGCTCACCATTGTATACGTAACCCCCTCCCACTCCCCAGCTACAGAAAAAATAAAAGAAAGAAGAAAATTCCTTTCCCCAGCCCAAAGACATTTCCGCGAGCGTTGAAGCCCTGGCGATGTTGTCAATAACCAGACGGTAAGGTATCAGCTCTGAAAACAACTGCACAACATCGGTGCTTTCCCAACCAGAAAAGGGAGATTCCTCGGTTTCATCAAGGTGTTTGAAGCAAAAACCTGGGGTTGCGATACCTATCCCTGCAATCCGGTCGGGCGAGAGGGCATGCAACTGGCGTATTTCCTCAATCGCTTCCAAAATGAGGTGGCCGATTTTGTGAGGGCCCAGCGATGGGCTGGCTTCTATTTCTCTTTCCTCAAGCGTCTTGAGGTGCAGGTCGGTCAGCATCACGGTTATCCGCCGGGAGCAATCCACACCAAACACATAGCGATATTCCGGGTTGATCTCAAGCAGAGTTGGCTTTCTCCCCAGGGAAGATGTGCCTTTGCCGGTCTCCTGAACAATCCCCTCTTCAATCAAGGGTCCAATAATCCGCGATACTGAGGGAAGCGAAAGCCCTACACGCCTTGAAAGTTCAGTACGCGAAATCGGAGCACTGTTTCTGATCTCTGAAAGTATGTTTCTCTTATTTACTCTTCTACATACTTCGGGAGTGCCAACAACCATTGGGGTAAATAATTACTTACAGTTTGTAATTAATTCACTTTAATGAATAACAAAATTCATTGAGATTGTCAATAAGAATCTTTCAAAACTACGTGACGTCCTCCCCTCAATAAATTGAGGGGGATTACTGCCCCCTCGCACTCCCCCATATCTCTAAAAGGAAACCAAAAAGTTACTGGTTGAGTCATTCAAAGGTAACCTAAAGTAATATAATCTACCTGAGCAAGCTCACCATCCGTTCAGGGAAAGAAAGGAGGTGAATATGCACTCCAGAAACCGTTATCTCAAGCGCCCGCAGAAGAAGTACTTGCAGACCCAAAAGTGTTTGGATAGGCTTTGCTCTCTCCAAAAAACCTTATTACAGCTCTTTCTCTCCCACACCAAGCTTTTTAAACACCAATCCTCTGATTTTCTTTGCCGACTCGAAAGCTCCTTTTGCCTCTTCAAGCGAAGGCATGTAAAACTCATCTGGATACCTGACATCAACAGCATAAAAAGTGAGTTCCGATAATGATTCCTTATCCAGCTCCTCAAAATCTTGATCTTTTTGAATACACAGATCAAGAAGCGTTCTTAGATCATGCACCTTGCCAAACCTTACCTCCCGGTCGGTTAAAAAAGCCTTTAAATACTTTTCTATTGCCTGCTGACAGTGAAAGCAAATGACATCGGTTACCCTGCTCCCTGCACCAAGCAAAATTTCTGCAGACGCTAAGTCGTTCTCTGCCTTTCTAAGCCACCTCAAAACCAGATTTCTTTTCATATCCTTCTGCCCTCCAAAAAAGCCTGGTTAGAGATGGTGTTTACCACCTTCTTTTCCTCTTCAAATTCTCCATCCGTTTTTACTATCACGTCAAAAGAGGTTGCCGGAAAAACACTGTGCAGTTCGTTATATATCTTTCTCCTCATTTCCCTCTTTTTGCGGATATCAAAATCACCTTTCAACACCACGAGCAAATCATAGTCACTCAGCTCCTCGTGATCCCCCCTTGCTCGGGAACCAAAAAGAATCACTTCATCAACCCCTACACCGCTTTCCTCAAGGGTTCTTTCTATTACCCTTTTAATCTTTTTGGCTATGTCCCCTCTCCTCATGGCTCCACCTGGAAGCACCGAGCAAGCTTCCCTGCCTCTTCTTTTCAAAACTTACGCCAGCCTGGATTGTGTCTTTATTATAACCCTTCTCAAGATGCACTTCTCAAAATTTGCCTCTTCAGGAAACCTTTACACATCTCAAAAAGCAATACCTGGTATAATGAGAATATGCGGAAAATTACTCTTAAGTGGCTCAAACAGGCCGAAGCTGATTTGGCGGCTGCCCGGGATAGCCTGCAGAGTGGGCTTGTTTTCAGGCTCAGCAGAGTGGAGAAAAAGCCCTGAAGGTTTACCTTTACGATAAAGGGTACACTTCCATCATAACCCATTCCTTGAAAGAACTGGTTCGTGAATGCACAAGACTTGATGTCACTTTCAACCAGTTACCCCACAAAGCAAAGAAATTGGACATGTTCTACCATTCCCACTCGAGAACCAAAACGGCCTTTCCGGTGATGTAGCTTCCGCAGAGTTTTACGAAGAGGAGGATTCAAAAGCATGCATAAGCTCCGCCGAGTTGATCCTGCAGACCGTGAAAAGCTTATTGAATCAGTAAAGGAGTTTGCTCAAAAGCTTAAAGCCCTTTTTCCAATAGAAAAAATCTACCTTTACGGCTCGGTAGCGCGGGGTGAAATTCACGAGGGAAGTGATATTAACCTCATTCATTGTCGGCAACTTTAAGGAACGCTTCTTCGAGCGCATGGGCTTGATTCTGGAACTCACCGAACTCCCCATAGAACCCCTGGTGTACACCCAAGAAGAGTTCAAAGCCCTGCAGGAGGAGGGCAACCCCTTCATCGAGGAAGCCCTCTGCACTGGGGTGGAGCTTTAGCAAATCCTCACACTTCGCGTAGCGCTTTCAACTGCTTTTTGCGGTACATCCTGCCATCGGCAAGTTCCAGGAGCTTATCGATGTCTGAGGCATCAGTGGGGAAAGAGGCAATGCCATAGCTAAAGTCGAGGGTGATTCCTTCAACAAACTTTTTGGTAACAAACTCAGCATGAATGCGCTCCATGACCTCTTCTACTTGCTGGTGGTTTAATCCGGGAAACACAAAGCAAAACTCATCTCCCCCGTAACGGGCGACCAAATCTTCTTTGCGAATGTGCTTTTCAAACCAGATACCAATACGCTTCAAGCACCTGTCCCCCTCGCTGTGGCCTAAAAGATCGTTAGCTTTTTTAAACTTATCAAGGTCTACAAAAACCAGCGAAAAAGGCACCTTATCCTCTATCAATTCTTTTAAGCGGTCCTCAAGATATCTACGGTTGGGAATTCCAACCAGAGGGTCAATCTGAGCCAGCCTTTCTGCTTTCTTCTTCTCCCTTTGCAGCTCCTTTTCGCGCTCGCTCAAGGCTTCAACCATGCGGGCAAAATGTACCGAGAGAAGACCAATTTCATCGTTCCTCCCCACGGGAAGCTGCAAGGAATACTCACCAGAGGCTACCTGCTCAGAGGCTCGATACAGAGCCCGTAAAGGATGCAGAACCACTCTTTCAAAAACATAGTTCAAAAGAAAAAGCAGGAGCCCAAATCCCACACCCAGACAAAGCAGCACATTACCCGCCCACCTGCTCACCTGAAGCGGTATTTCATAGCGCCTGCGCAACAGGAATTTTTTAAGCAGCTCTCCGGACTCCCCAACTACCTCAAAACTGACGTAAAGATAGCCCTCTTTGGTGAAAGCGCTCTTATGCTGCCAGTAGGAGGGCAACTCCGACCATTCAGGCGGCAGAACTCCGGAAGAAACGTCCACAATGTCGCACCCCAGAATCTGCGACCATGCTTCAAGCAGCTCTGCATCGATGGGCTTTGCAAAACTCAAAAAAGCTCCATACTCTTTGTCCCCTTCATCATTGGTTACCGGAGCGGTAACCACCATCCAGAGGTTCTCACCAGAACGCAAAAACACTGCTTTGGAAAGAGAAGATGGAGGAAACTCACCGGGTCGAAACGGCCAGTTGGGCGAGGCAGTGATTACCTCTCCGCTTTCGGTAACCAAAAGTACCGAATAGCCGAACTGTTCCCGTACCCAGGGCTCCAGGTTCTCCTCAATCCAGCCCTCATCCCGCTCCACAACTGCTTTTTCTCCCAGTTCCGTCCACATGCTGTAATCCGGAAGATGGTTTTCAAAGCGCTCCTTTTCCTCCGCAAGGAGAAATTGAAAGGCGCTACGCAGCCTTGCTGCTTCTTGCAGGGCGTTCTCCCTCAAAAAAGCGTTGACCCTCTGAAACAGCAAAAGAAAAAACACCACCGCCAGAGAAGAAGCAATCAAAACGCTGAGCAAAACCACCTTGCTTTTAACGGTCACCGTTCTCACCGCCCGGGTAATCTTCCTTGAAAAAGCAATCTTCCACCTTTAAAGGGGTGAAAACCATCCTCACCAACGCTCAGAATTTTCCCCTATTATAGCCCAGCAACCCAGGTGCAAAAACATTTCTCACCGGCAATCCAGAAAAATCCCTCACTCGCTGAAAAAGGCAAAAGATGCCCCATTCCTTTTTGCCCGGTACATGGCCAGGTCAGCCTTGCGCACCAGTTCTTCCAAAGTGTCTGCATCTTCAGGGTAGATAGCAATGCCCAGATTCGCCGCAACGCTCAAAACGTTTCCTTCCCACACAAGCGGTTCCCGCACTGAGCTGGCAATTCTTTCTGCAATGCCGGCCACTGAGTTGCGGTCACCCCCGTAAATCACTATGATAAATTCATCGCCCCCCACCCGGGCCAGTACATCATTTTCCCTCAAACTTTTTTGCAGGCGCTCGGCAATCACCTGCAAGATAGCATCTCCAGCTTCATGGCCAAAGCGGTCATTGACCTCTTTAAAACCCCGAAGGTCCAGATAAAGCACGAAAGCCGGCTTTTTCTCCCGACGAGCCAAAGCCAGAACCTTCCCAGCCATTTCTTGAAACGCCCGCCTGTTAAGTAAATCCGTAAGCGGGTCGTGGCAAGAGAGATGCTCAAGGAGCCTTTTTTGTTCTTCGAGCTTTTCTTCAAGCCGCAGGCGCTCCAGGACCACGCTGATTTGCTCGGCAAAAAGCTGGGCAACCTCGATTTCCTCGGGGCCAAAGGCTTCGGAATCTTCAAGGTTATCCAGGTTGAAAAAGCCCACGATTTCCCCTTCTAAAACCAGAGGTACCGAGAGGGTTGCCCTAATGGTTCCCTCTCTCCCCGATTCAGCAAGCAATTCCAGTTTTTCCTTAGAAAGCCGGGAACGGTTAAGCTCGTCTAAGTTCCTGACCACCTTCACCTCTGGGGTCATCTCCCGGGAGAGTTCCTCTCCAGTGAGGGTAACCCGGGCCAGTTTTTCCAGGTCGTAGCCCACCGCCGCCCGGAAAACAAAAACCTCCCCTGCCTTTAAAAGCAGAGAACCCCTCTGGGCACCGGGAACCAGCTCCACGGCTTTCCTCAAAATATCAGCATAATTGAACCTGTGGCCTGGATCAAGCAGAGCCTTCATAAAGCTCAACATCTCCGTAAGGATCCTGCTTTTTACACCCAGTTCCCGGGTCTGAAAGGAAAGACGCTCCTCAAAAGTCCTTCTCGTCCACAGTGCACTGACCTGCCCGGCAAAGAGCTTGAGCATCTCGATCTCTGCAGATGAAAAAGCCTCCTCTTCTTCAAAGTTGTCCAGAATCAAAACTGCTTGGAGCTTTCCCTCTACCCCTATAGCCACAGAAAGAGAACATTTTACCCTCTCAAAGCGCAAATTTTGAAGTAAAGACTGATGGACCTCCTTATCCAAGCAGACTTCAAGCAATCTTTTCAAATCGGTGACCAGAGCGGGTTCTCCTCGAAGAATTGCCGCACATTCTGGACGAGCCTCCAACCTGTCCACCCCAAAACGAAGTTGCCTCAAAGCATCCAGAGGATACCCCAGAGTTGCTTCGAAAACCAGAAAATTTCCCTGCCGGGCCAGAATACTCCCTCCCTGAGCATGGGGAATCACCTCTACTGCCCTCTCAAGGATTTGAGAATAACCCAAGCTACTGCAGTCTGAGCACAGAGCAGACCGAAAGAACTCATTCATCATTCGAAGTGCCTGGGACTGATGTTTATACTCTCTACGTAACGCCCGCTCCACATCTAACCTTTTTCGATAATCGAAAAAAAGCACCAGAAAAGCAGCAAAAATCCCTACAAGCAAAGAAAAGACAAGCCTCCCAGTACTGTAAAAACCTTCCCATAACTTCTGATAATTTACTCGCAGGCCGAAGGCAAAAGGTCTGCCATCTTGGGAGACAATTTCAACGACTTCATCCATACCCAGGCGATGCAGCACCAATTGAGGATCGATGACTGCCTCAACTCCCCTATCTTTAACTAACGCTCGGCTTGCATCATCAAAAACCAGAAAGCGCACCTGCAAAAGCCCTTCCCGGGCTTGAATCCGATAGGGATAGGGAAAAATCTCCTCAGCGTTTGCTTCCACTATGGAAACTTTCAGAACTTCGGGATTTGACTCCTTGAAGGCAGTGAGCTCTCGCTCACTAAGCCAGGCGATATCCTTTGCTAAAGCGGTGTAGAGCAAAACGTTGTGAAAATACTGTTCAGACCATCGCTTTACCTCGTACTCTACAAAATTGGAAAAGGTTCTGGAGTAGGAAAACATCCGCTCGTTCAAAACCCGAAGTTCCAAAAAGGTAAAAAAAGCAAAGGTTAGTGAAAACCCTATAGCGAAAAACACCGTAAAGCGTATAATCAGGGATTTAGTGCTCAAAGCAGCATCCAACCTTTCTAAAACCCGGCTTTTACCCCAAGAGGTTATCAAGCAGCATCATTATACCAAAGCCCACAATCAGAGCATAGGTGGAAAAGCGGGCTGAGCTTCCGTGATGAGTTTCAGGAATGATTTCGTCGCTGATTACAAACAGCATGGCCCCTGCGGCAATGGCCATTCCCCAGGGCAAGAAAAAGTGCATGATGGAAACCAACCCCGCTCCCAGAATTCCCCCCAAGGGTTCTACCAGACCAGTCAAGAAAGCGTAAAAGAAGGCCTTGGAGCGCGGATAGCCAACTCCAAGCAACGAAATGGCTACTGCCATGCCTTCGGGAATGTTTTGAATACCTATGGCTGTGGCTACGGTAACCCCATCGCTCACGTTGCCGGTACCGAAGCTCACCCCCACCGCCAGGCCCTCAGGAAAGTTGTGAAGCGTAATGGCAATGACAAAAAGCCAGATTTCGCGCAACCTGCTCTTTGGCCCCTCCAGACCCTTTTCAAAATGCTCATGGGGTAGAAAGCGGTCCATCAAATCAAGGAGCAGCGCCCCCAGAATCACACCAGCCAGGGCCACCCACACCCCTCCGTATTCAATGGCTGGAATTAAGAGGCTAAAGGCAGTGGCGGCCAGCATCACCCCAGCGGCAAAACCCAGAAGCTCATCGCGAAAGCGATGGGAAACTGTGCTCAAAGTAGGGAAAAGAACCGGTATTCCGCCCACACCGGTGGCCAGACCAGCCAAAGCACTACCCAGAATACCCCACCAGAGAATGCTCACCGTTACGTCCTCCAGGAAGAACTTCTCAAATAGAGTACTCAAAAAGCAAGGAGAAAGCAAGAAGGATACGAAAGCGGCTTAAAGAAGCAAAGCACGCTGCAGCGCACAGGGTAAAGGTAAAAAAGAATGGGAGCTCCCAAAAACACCAAAGCACCGAAAATCCACCACATGAACTCATGGTCTTAAAGGGTTATGCCCGCTTTTTCGGGTACTTTCTTTTCTTCTTCGCTATCCTCGCTCTCACAGCGTACCGCCAGCGAACGACCCTTCTCACCGTAGAGTGTTTCATTGCTCTTAACTTTCATCCCCATCAGTCTTTCCTCCTTTCTTTTTGTTTCCCACTTATATGTATCGGCAGAAAACAAAAATTCTTTAGGGGAAGAACGCAAAAAAAATGGGTGACAGCTCCTCAAAAAAGCGGTGGGTTTTCCCGCAAAAACTTTTCCACTTCCTCAAGGCGCGGAAAAGCCGAAAAAGCCCCCCGCTTGCTCGCTGTAAGTGCCCCACAGGCTGCACCAAAAAAGACCGCTTCCTTGAAAAGTGAAGGTGGAATCGCCAAACCCTTGCGCATACCTTCTTTAAGAAGTACAAAGAGCACACCCGCACAAAAAGCATCCCCGCAGCCCACCACATCTGCGACTGACATCGAAAAAGAAGACAGCTTGCCTTGCGTCAAAGCATTGGCAAAGAAAACCCCGCCTTCTCCCAGGGTAACCGCCAGGTTCCGCACTCCCTGAGAAAGCAAGACCTCCGTTCCCCGCCCCAGCTCCTCTTCTTTGCTCAAAAGAAGAAACTCCTCAAAGTTAAGTTTTAGAAAGTCCACGTCAGGAAGCAGCTCCCAGACTGCCCTCGCTGCCTCGTCGGGCTCATCCCAGAACATCGGGCGGTGGTTGAAATCCAAAAAAACGAATATATTCTGTTCTCGAGCGCGCTGCAAAACGGCTCTGGAAACTTCCCGAATTGAAGCAGCGACGAAATCCAAAGACACAAGGTGTACTGCCCGGACACCATCAAAAAGCGTCCAGTTCACATCCTGAAGGGAAAGCTCCAAATCAGAGCGTGAATAGCGCAGGTAGTGAGGTTTTTCATCTCCAAAAACGAAGGTCAAAGCGGTACGT
>JARRBX010000038.1 GCA_029982245.1 Candidatus Atribacteria bacterium
AGAAAAAATATCCTCTTCCTCACTTTCCTCCCACATCCTCCGCTCTCGGGCACTCTCACGAAGTATCAGCACAATGCTTATCAAAATAGCAACGATTAAAACTGCCAGGATCAAACCTATGATATCCTGAACTCGCAAAGCAAGGTCCACAATGTCCACCTATCCCTTTCTATCAAAATAAATATTCTTCCCATAGGCAGAAAGAGGAATACCCATTACCAGGTCATCGTCGCACATTCTGCTCAAGCGAGCCACTACTCCAATACGATACATGATACGGTTATCAACGTTAAAAATAGAGGCCGTCTTTACTGCAGAACCCAGAGCAATACCCAGGTCCAGCGCCCGCAGAACACACTGTGGTCCTTTGAAGTCTTTCATTTCTTTTGGTTGCAGCTCACTGCAAGAGCTAAATCCACAGGCTCCACAATTCAAGCCAGCCGGAGTGGCATCCTTTATACCCAGAAGCAACACTGCTTCTGAATCCTTAACATTCTGTCCATCTCTCACAAAACCAGCAATGCCTTTTTCTTTGCCATAGTTGATCATAGCCTCTCCCAGCTTCTGGGTTTCCTCTTTATCCAGCACCCTGACAGTCACAAAATCTTCTCCCTTGGTCTTGGGAGCAGTACGCGCTGCTATCGCCATAAAATGAGCAACCTGCTTGATTGCTTCCTGCATAGCTTCAACCCCCCACTACTGTAAGATAAGATTCGAAAGTCCCAGCTCTCGGGCAAAACGTACTACTTTCCGGTAAGTGTTGTCGTCAATAAAGCTGTTCAATTCAGGAAAGCACCCAGCTGAAACTTTATAAACCGGGCGGTACTGACGCATCAAGGTAACATGTACCTTCTTGGAAATATTTTCGGCTATAAAGCGAAGATTTTCAAGTGCTTCTTCAACCAGGCTGGGAATAAGCAGAATTCTGATTATTAAACCCTTTACCGCTATACCATTTAAAAGCATCACTTCGCCAACCTGCTTAAACATTTCAACAAGCGCCTGACGGTTGACCTTGGGATAATTGGGAACACCCGAATAGCGTAGAGCACTTTCTTCACTTGCATAGCGCATATCAGGAAGATAAATATTAACTACCCCTCGAAAAAGTTTCAGAGTCTCCAGTTTATCGTAACCCCCTGTGTTATAGACAATTGGAATACCCAAACCTTCTTCCCTTGCAATATACAGAGCCTTAAGTATCTGCGGTGCAAAGTGGCTCGGAGAAACCAGGTTTACATTGTGACATCCCATATGCTCCAAAGCAAGCATAATTCGGGCAAGATCCTCGACAGAAACAGCCTCTCCCTCTCCCAGTTGACTGATGGAATAATTCTGGCAATACACACACTTCATATTGCAGCCTGAAAAGAAAATAGTACCCGAACCACCCCACCCGGAAAGGATAGACTCTTCTCCAAAGTGAGGATGATAACTGGCTACCTCGGGCAAAAAACCAGCTCCGCACCGACCCCTTTCCCCCTGGAGCCGATTCACGCCACACTCCAGAGGACATACCTTACAGAAGCTGAGGCTACCCAAAAACTGCTCTACAGTTTCCAGGTCAACCATCGGTTAACAATTTATTTTGTCCTCGGGGAGATAGGGTGCTTTTATAAATATCCCTTTAAGAAAGCTACTTTCTGTGGCGCGTAAATCGTGACGTTCTTCGGGTTCAAGGCGTATTGCGTCTCCTGCTGAAACCCTAAACTCCTCATCGTTAACCCGCATTATTCCCTCTCCCTCAAGGATGAAGAAAGTTTCTTCCACTTCCCTGTGGTAATGGGCTCCCATATTCTGGCCGGGCTTCAGGAAGACAATGCCCCAGTCGATACGTGGACCACGAAAAAGATACTTGATACCCCAATCGCCATTTCGATAGGACCTTTCAGTTTCTTTGACCCTTTCCATGCTTCTCCCTCCTTACCAGGCTTCATAAAGGAGTTCTACCGTCTCATTGACACCAATGGGACGGGGGTTTTCCCTGAGACTACGCTGTATAAGTTCCTCCCTGACTACCTCTCGAAGCATCTCTTTCTTCACACCAAAGTCGCGCAACCTGGTACGCAGGCCAATTTTCTCCAGCAAATCCCTGAAAGACCTTTCAAAATTATCTATAACCTCTCCCTGACTTTCACCTCGGATGCCAACTGCCCTGGCAACAGTAACATACTTTTCACCCAGAACTGCTTTATTAAAGCGCATGGTAACCGGGAACAGCAATCCACAGGCTTCACCATGGGGAATACCAAAAGCAGGACCTATAATGTGGGAGAGACCATGAGCAGGACCTGAAGAGGCGTTGGCAAAAGCCATAGCACTGATCATACTTCCCTTGGCAACTTGTTCTCTAAACTGTCGCTCATTCCCTTGTGCTACTGCACGGGGCAAGAATTCCCAGATTAGCCTTATCGCTTCAAGAGCCAGCAATTCACTAACTGGATTGGTACGAGGACTTGTGAAGGCTTCTATGGCTTGCACCAGAGCATCAATACCCGACGAAGCGGTAACGCGTGCATTTAAAAAAACAGTAAACTGGGGGTCAATAATGGCCATTCGGGCTACCAGGTAAGGGCTACGGAAACTTTTTTTGACTCCCGTGTGGTAGTTGGTCAAAACCGCATTGTTGGTCATCTCTGAACCAGTCCCAGCCGTAGTAGGCAGAGCTACCCAGGGAACGCCTGGTTTTTCAAGCTGCTTCACTCCGTCAAAATAAGGTATCACGCTTTCATCTTGTCCCAGGAGACCAGCAATTGCTTTACCACAATCCAAAGCGCTTCCTCCACCCAAAGACAAAACCAGGTCGCAGCGTTCCCGATAAGCTTTATGCAAACCAGCATCGACAATTTCCAAAGAAGGTTCAGGCTCGACCTGATCAAAAACTACCCACTCAAGGCCAGCTTGTTTTAGAGAAGAGGTTACCATCTCAAGAATACCTGTTTCTCTGGTAGCTCTTTTTCCAGTCACCACAAAAGCCTTTTTCCCAAGAGGTTTGACCAACTCCCCTGTTTCTGCACCCTTCCCCCATCCAAAATAAATTTCCCGGGGAAGTCGGAAGACAAAAGGCCGCACTGCCTCCATCCTCACTCACCTACAATCTGCACTATTAAAGTTCTGGAACGGGGGCGATTATCAAAGTCGATAAAAACTATATCCTGCCAAGTCCCCCGTATGACTTTTCCATCCTTAAACGGCAAAGTCAAAGAAGGACCACTTGCTGCTGCCCGGACATGAGCATAGCCGTTGCCGTCTCCCCAGCGCGCATTGTGCTGGTATTCATCACGGGAGCTGGCTATCTTTTCCCAGAAGCGCTTCAAATCTTCAACCAGCCCGGGTTCAAATTCCATGGTGGTTACAATCCCCGTAGAACCGGGAACGAAAAGGCAAACGATGCCATCCTTCAAGCCTGAGCGGGCAATCGCCTGTTCTACTTCTTCGGTAATATCAATGATATCGGTATGCCCTTTAGTAGAAAGCCTGATCTCACGGGTAACTACCACCTACAACACCTCCTTCTTGCTTACAACTTTCTCCACACCCCGACCACTTTGCCTATCGCACTGTAACGGTCATCCCAAAAATCGATTTCCCACCACTTCTTTTTCTCAGAATAGCGTTGGTTATCCCTCACTTTTCGAATGCAAACTTCATCATCAATAAAAAAAAGCCCCAGGTCTCCACAAAAAAGAGTTTCTCCTTTTTTAACGATGAGGTAATCGTCTTTTAGAAGGTTCAGGCTAACCAGACGATTGTCAGGAACCCGAAAGGCGAAAAACTCACCCTTACCAACTAAAGAACGAGGGAAGAAAAGCAAAGTTTCCACTTCTTCAAAAACTGGTTTTTGATTGACATAATAGACATCTTTAACCAGAGGTATCTGAACCAGACCTTCACCATCACTGGAACCAGGTACAGAAGATTGGACCACGAGCTCATCCATAACCAGCTCAATGGCTCGGGGTTTACAGGAGCGACGCCTTAAAACACCTTTTTGTTCGAGCTTTTTAAGGTGATAATGCACAGTGCAGGAGGATTTAAGCCCGACCCCCTTACCAATTTCCCGTACCGTAGGAGGAAAGCCATTACGTTCAAAAAAAGAACTGATAAAGAGCAAAATCTGTTTCTCTTTTTCAGAGAGTTTGTCTTTCATAAGGCGCTAAATAACCGGGCAGGCAAGCGTTCTCTTCACGCCACTTATCTGCTGCACTTCCTTAAGAATCTTCTCTCCTATCTCCTGATTGTTTTCAGCCTGAACCAGAACCACAAGGTCAAAAGGGCCCATTACCCGGTCAACCCTTACCACACCAGGCACAAGCTGTATTTCTTTTTTAATAGACTGTGCTTTACCAGTCTGAGCTTGAACAAGTATATACGCCTCAACCGTCAAAAAGCTATAAACCCCCTTCAAAGCACATCCTGAGAAGTAACCGCAATAATCTCGTCAATGTACTTTTTTAAAGCGGGAGGAATGTCGGGAATGTCAACTCCCAGAAAACCCCGGGTAATCAAAGATAGAGCTTCCTCTTTTCTCAGTCCTCGAGCCCGCAGATAATTCACCACTTCTTCCTCAATGGGACCCACAGCCGCTTCATGAGAAAGCCTGCTTTTGGGAGCACCATACACTTCGAGTTCGGGAACGGAAACTATGCTGGCCTCTCTGGAAAAAAGTATCCCCTTACACTCAAGATGAGCCTGGGCTTCGTCGTGATGAGACACAAGCTTCCCTCTTGCAAATACTTGAGCCCGATCCTGAGCACATACTCTGGATATCGAGTCACCACTGCAACCCCGATTTTTTAAGACCAGAGTAGAACCAACATCTATATAGGAGTCTCCCTTGGCAAAAATTATGCTCCTGAACACAGCACTCGAGTTCTCGCCTTCAAGGAGCGCCCTGGGAAAAGTTTGCAGAGAAAGCAAGGGTTTCAGCAAGACATAAGTGTTACCAAAAAAAGCATTGTTACCCAGTTTAACCACAGTTCGAGGACGAACGTGGAAGTTTTCCCCCCAGTTGTGAATCATGGTAAACGTTAAGCGTGCATTATCTCCTATAAAAAATTCGCTCACCCCAATATGTAAACCTGCCTGTTCATTATGCACGGCAGCGCATCCAGTTATCAGGTTTGCCTCAGAGCCTTCTTCCAGAATAACCAAATTATGAACGCTCTGCACAGCTTGGTTTTCAGAAATCACAAGGCAGGTTTGAAGAGGAACTGCGACTTTCTGATGCGCAAAAACTCTCACAAAATAACCCTCAGTACGACACAACTCTGAAAAAGCGGTATATTTGTCGGCATCAACCGGCACCAGACTGAAGTAGTATTCCCAAAGTTCCGGGTATTTCTCCAGAGCCTTGGAGATGCTCATTATCTCGAGCTTTCCCTCAAAAGCGCGCTGAATACGCTCGTAGACAGCAGAACGGTCGACTTGCAGGTATACACCCGCTGCGCTATCCTTCTCCAAATCAACGCCCGCATACAGGGCAGCTTCTTTAAGCTGTCTGTTAAGTTCTCCAGGGTCTTCCACGGTTTCCTTCTCAGCGCAAACCGCAAAACGAGAAAGATCAATATCTGGACCCAGGGAAGCTTTCTTATTTATTGCTTCCTGAGCTCTCCGCTGCAAATTTTCCCTAATACTCTGGTTAGTCTTCAACTTTCACACCTCAAGCAGTTCTGGTATCCATTCTTTTTAATATCTTCAAGCAGGTCCCGAGGATTGCCCCGGCAAACTATGGTCCCTCCAATGAGAACATGACCAAGGTCAGCGTTAACGTAGTCGAGAATATGTCCGGTATGGGTAATAATGAGGCCAGAACGCCTCTTGTTACGCACCTGGTTTCTCTCAAAAAGCTCGTTCAGCGCCTTGCCCACCAGAGCAATGTTGTCAAGATCCACTCCAGATTCGGGTTCATCAATCATGGCAAAAAGAGGTCGCTGCAAAAGAAGCTGAAAAAGCTCTGCTCTTTTAGCCTCTCCACCAGAAAAACCTGCTCCCAGGTCACGTTCCAGCAAGTAGGTACAGTTAAGCTTTTCTGCCACTTCATTAAGCGGAACCTTTTGGAAGTGCTTTTCCAGGATAATTTCTCCCAGCGTTTTTAGTGTGACTCCTTGGACCACCGGCATCCTTTGAAAAGCTATACCTATCCCCAGCTGAGCTCTCTCTTCAAGAGGAAGATGGGTGATGTCCCTTCCCTGGAAAAGAATACTCCCTCCCACAATGTTGATGCCTGGCATCCCCATAATACTTAAAAGGAGGGTGGTTTTACCCACCCCGTTGGGACCCAGCAAAACGTGTACTTCACCTTCGCCTATCTCCAGGTTAATGTCACGAAGAATGACCCTTGAATCAACTGCAACTTGCAAGTTTTCAATCTTAAGCATTCGGTTACCTCTCAAAAGCACTCGCTTTTATCATTATACCACTATACCATTACCACTGTTGGTTTCTCAAAACCGTTGAAATTGGTAGCCGAAGCAATGGAATAGGCACCAATATCAGGCACTACCAAAAGATCATCAAGCTCAAGTTCCGGCAGTAAGACATCTTTGGCTATCACATCCAGTGAATCACAGGTGGGGCCAGCCAGGATTGCTTCCTGCAACCCATTTCCTTCTCTAAGAGGAACAAACTCCGGAGAAGCCTTATCAAAGGGAATGGCAGAAAGACTTCCGTATATTCCCTCGTCAAGATAGTACCAGACCTTGCTTCTCCGCAGAGCTTTACCAATCACTTTGGTCACCAAGAAGCAGGCACTGCCTACAATGCATCTTCCTGGTTCAGCAATCACCCGATATCCTTCCTGGAGAAAACTTTCAATATGGGGGTATATTTTGCTGGCAAGACTCTCCAAGCTCCTTTGTTCTCCTTCCTCCTGATATATTTTCAGCGGGAAACCGCCCCCAATATCCACGATGGAAAGCTCAATTCCGCTTTGGCGAGCTTCGCTAAAGATTTTTCTCACAGCCTGCAGAGACACTAAGTAACTTTCTACCTGATAGCAGGGAGAGCCAGCATGGAAACTTACTCCTACAGGCTGTAAGCCCATTTCTCTGGCTCTCAAAAGCAAAAACAGCGCTTCTTCCGGTTCCGCACCGAACTTATAGGAAAGGTTAGCCCCGCTACCATTGGAAGGCGATGTAATGCGTAAGAGGAGTTTCGCCTCTGGATACACTTTTTGGATTTTGTAAAGTTCATTCAGGTTATCATAGGTCATAAGCTTCAAACCTATTTCCCGAGCAAATGCCAGACCCTTTTTGCGTTTTATAGTGTTGGCAAATATCATGCGTTCCGGCCCTATACCCAGTTCATGAACAAGCTGCACTTCCTGCTTTGAGGCCACATCAAAACAGCTTCCCAGAGTATCCAGAGTCCTTATGATTTCTGGATGAGGGTTGGCCTTAACAGCGTAAAAAGGTTGAACACCGGGTAAAAACCTGGTGAAAGCCAAGAAATTTTCAATCAGGCGTTCTCTCAAAATGACAAACAAAGGTGTGTCATAAACCTTAACTAGCTCAACTATTTTTTCTTTTTCCAAGGGAAGCTTTTTAGAAACGACCAGACCCTTCAATTTTGCATCGCCTCTTTTTTTCCAAAATGCCAGAGCAAAGTATATATTTTATAACTCTTTTTTTCAATGATTATTTGACTCCACCCCAAATTTTTATAAAGGTCACTTTGAACTCAAATATTCCTCAAAACACCACTGGATTACTGTAGTTGCAAAAAAGCAGTCTTTAAATTATTATTCTCCAAAACACCACCCAAGAAAGGAGAAAGGCTCATGGCATATCGGGTAACTCTGATTCCAGGCGATGGCACTGGACCCGAAATTACCGAAACCACTAAAGCGGTGATTGAAGCCACTGGCGTGGAAATAGAATGGGACGTTCAAGAAGCAGGTGCGGACGTACTCGAAAAATATGGCACTCCTCTTCCTGAGCAGGTTATCGAATCCATCCGCAAAAATAAAGTGGCCCTTAAAGGACCTATCACCACCCCGGTGGGCACCGGCTTTAGAAGTGTTAACGTGGCCCTGCGCAAGGCCCTGGACCTCTATGCTTGTGTTCGCCCCTGTAAAACCTATCCCGGTGTACGATCCCGATACTCGGGCATCGATCTTGTAGTGGTGCGTGAAAACACCGAAGACCTTTACGCAGGGGTGGAATTTGAAAAGGGAAAACCAGAAACACAGGAAATCATAAAAACCATTAAAAACCTGGGAGCAGGCGAAATTCGAGAAGACTCTGGAATAAGCATAAAAGCTATTTCAGTGTTCGCTTCGGAAAGGATAGTTCGCTTTGCCTTTGAATACGCTCGTAAATACAAGCGTCGTAAAGTCACGGCAGTACACAAAGCCAACATCATGAAATACTCTGACGGTTTATTCCTGGAGGTTGCCCGCAACGTAGCCAGAGAGTATCCAGACATCGAGTTTGAAGACCGCATCGTTGATAATATGTGCATGCAACTGGTACAGAAGCCGGAATTATATGACGTTCTGGTACTTCCCAATCTTTATGGAGATATCATTTCAGATCTTGGCGCTGGGCTGGTTGGCGGGCTTGGAGTGGCCCCTGGAGCCAATATTGGTGAACACTATGCCGTTTTTGAACCAACCCACGGCAGTGCTCCCAAGTATAAAGGTCTTTACAAGGTCAACCCCATTGCTATGATACTTTCTGGAGTGATGATGCTTCGCCACCTGGGAGAAGAGGAGAGAGCCGATCGATTGGAGAAAGCGGTAGCTGAAGTCATTAAAGAGGGCAAAAAGGTAACCTACGACATGAAGCCAACTCCCGATGATCCAACTGCCTGCAAAACGTATGAAGTTGGCGAAGCAATCATAGAAAAGCTGAAGAGCTTTTGAGGTGAGGCAATTGAAAATATTGCTGGTAAATCCCCCATCCCCGGGAATATATAATCTTATCGGCCTGAAACTTCCTCCTCTGGGCCTTGCTTACCTTGCTGCTGTCTGCAGGGAAAAAGGTCATCAGGTAGAAATTGTTGACCTTCAGGTGGAACCCAAGTCAAAGCTACACCAGGCTTTCTCTCGTTGTGACCTGGTAGGCATCACTTCAGAAACCAACAAAGTACACCAAGCCCTCAAAGTAGCAAAAGAGGCCAAGGAGCGGTTCGGGTTACCTGTGCTCATGGGGGGATATCATGCCACCTTTTTAGACGAAGAAGTGCTACGTTCAGGATGGGTAGATTGGGTCATCCGGGGAGAAGGGGAAATTCCGATGTCTCAATTTCTGGAGGCTCTGGATAAAAAAAGCGATTTAACCACTGTGCCCGGCCTCTCCTTTTTGCACCAGGGGAAACTCGTTCGTACCCCTCAAACAACTCCCCCTGAAGATCTTGACGCTTTGCCTTTACCAGCCCGAGAGCTTTTACCCCTTTCTAAATACTGGATGACCCAGGTAGAAGGAGAACCAGCAGTAAACGTTTTGACCAGCCGGGGATGTCCTTTTAGCTGTTCGTTTTGTGCTTCTTCCCAGTTTTCGGGAAGGAAGTGGCGTAGTCGGTCTCCAGAAAACATTTTTCAAGAAATAGAAAAAATATATTTTGACCTGGGATACCGAGGTATCGCTTTTGTCGATGACAATTTTACGCTTTCCCCAGAACGCGTGGAAAGGCTGTGTTCCAAAATAGAGCAGAACCGCCTAAAGCTAAAGTGGTGGTGCTTTTCAAGGGCGGATACCATCGTCCAGAACGAATCTTTGGTGAGAAAAATGGCCAGAGCCGGGTTGCGTATGGTGTACCTGGGTGTGGAAAGTGTTGAAAAAAGCATCCTCGACGAATACAAAAAGAAACTATCAGCAGAAGTGGCCAGAAAAGCAATAAATATCCTCCGCAAATACAACGTTAAAAGCTGGGCATCTTTTATCCTGGGAAGCATCAGAGATACCCGGGAGACCATTTTGCGCACTGTCGAGTTCGCCAAAAACCTCGCCCCGGATTTGGTACAATTTTCAGTCCTCACTCCTTTCCCAGGAACCGAAATCTATGAAAAATTTCTTAAGGAAGGACGCATCGTGAAACTCAACTGGAAGCTCTTTGATGGAGCACACCCGGTCCTCAAAGGTGATTTTCTGGACACCGAAGAGGTAAAGAAACTACTCTGGAAAGCTTACTTTGAGTTTTATCGGGAATGGCGTTATCTACCCCAAGCTTTTTCCATGTTCAAAAAAATTATGGTAACCAGCATACCTCCTCTGGCTAAAATGAAAGAAACCCATTACTGGAAGGAGAGGTTGCAACGTGTATATTCTTCGTTTCATGCACCCAAAATGGAAAACCCCCCAATGGGGACGTCTTGAAGGAAAAGAAACCGTTGTCCCCATTGTCTCCCCTTTTCATCCAGAAGAGCAGAAAGACCAACCACCACTCACGCTGGATGAGGTAAAACTTCTGGCTCCCGTCAAGCCGAGCAAAATTGTGGCGGTGGGCCTGAACTATGCAGACCACATCGCTGAAATGGGTAACACCCCGCCACCAAATCCCATTATCTTTATAAAACCGCAAACAGCAGTGATTGGTCCCGGAGAGCACATCGTGTTGCCTCCTTCTTCGCAGCGAGTTGACTACGAAGCAGAACTGGGTGTAGTCATAGGGAAAAAATGTCGGTCGGTGACACCCCAGGAAGCTCCTTCCTTTATCCTTGGTTATACTTGCTTTAATGATGTTACAGCCCGAGACCTCCAGAAAAAGGATGGGCAGTGGACTCGTGCTAAAAGCTTTGACACTTTCGCTCCACTCGGCCCCTGGATAAACACCAACCTTGACCCTTCCGCACTTCACATCGAGTGTCGCCTCAACGGGGAATTAAAACAGTCCTCTTCGACTTCCAACCTGCTTTTTTCGGTCTTTGAGCTGGTTGCTTTCATATCCGAAATAATGACGCTTCTCCCAGGAGATGTCATTGCTACCGGAACTCCCCAAGGAGTGGGACCTATGAAGGATGGTGACCTGGTAGAAGTTTACGTTGAAGGCATAGGCACTCTATCCAACCCTGTAAAAGCCGGCTAATCATGTATCAGGTCCTGGCAGGTATTTTTATTCTCATCGGCATCGGTTTTCTGCTACGCACGTTGCGGGCCTTTGATACCGAAGCGGCTTTCCTTTTCAACCGCTTTGTGTTATATATCAGCTTTCCCTGCTTAGTTTACCGTTCTCTTTTTCATGCCTCTCCCCAAGCCTCACTGTGGAAAATCCCACCTCTTGGCTGGGCCATGGTAAGCGCCTTTTTCATAATCAGCTTTTATACTGCTCGTAGGTTCTTTAAACTGGGCTCAAGAGGTGCTGTCTCCTTTGCCATGGTTGCTGCTTTCGGAAATACCTCTTTCCTGGGTTACCCTTTTGTTATGGCTCTGCTTGGAGAGGAAGCCTTACCTCCGGCCATCTTTTTTGACCAGATGGCTAATTTTCTATCGGTATTCACCGTAGGGATTTTTTTCTGTGTCAGTGTCACCGAAAACAGATTTTCATGGAAACAGCTTTTTCAAATTCTGAAATTTCCGCCCTTTATAGCTTTTCTGCTCGCCCTGACCACCAGGGAACTTGGTAGTCTACCACGATTACTTGAAGAAACTATCAACCGCTTAGCTGAAGTCACCGTACCCCTAACCATGGTGGCTATAGGCATTTCGCTTTCTCTCCAAAACCTTCGTGGCCACCTGAAACCGCTCTTTGGAGCAGCCCTGATTAAGCTTTTCTTCTTACCTCTGGCCATGCTTGGGGCATCCCAATTTTTTTCCTTCTCACCTCTGGAGCGGGGAGCCCTGGTCATGGAGAGCGCCATGCCCACTCTTATGACCTCCTACGTCATAGCCTCCCTGTATCAACTTGATGCCCAATTCGTGTCAAGCGGTATCGTTCTGACCACCCTGCTCGCTCTGGGTAGCTTGCCCCTCTGGGGTTTGCTCTTTTAGCACCTCAAGGCGCACTCGCAAGGGTCCGGCAGTAAAAATATCTTCCTCAGCTACGGCACGCAGCACTATTTTCCCCCGAATGCTTTCCAGCTCTTGAAAAACCTCGGTCAGGTTGCTGGCCGAGATAATTCCCACTTTCCCTTCCTGAGGAAGGATGCCTTGTTTAAGACCAACTGCGTTCAGTTCTCGCAGCACTTCACCCAGAAGGGCATCAACGTTAGTTCCCTCATCTATAGTCAATGCTTTTTGATAGATAACTTGCCCTTGCGAGAAAATCTTGCGATTTTCATCCACATACATGCGAGCAATCACCGGCTCTCCCTGCAGGCTGTTTATAGCAGCAACCAGCCTGACTACCACATCATTGGAAGCATTGTGAATTCTATCGATGGCCTGGCGGAAATCCTCTTCCGGAACAAAAACAGCCTGTCCGGTTTCCGAGTGACGACCGGCGCCTTTCTGGAGGGCAAGCTGGTCACCCTTGCGGATTACCGCAAGCAACGCTTCCTGGGCCTTATCTTCACTCATCCCACCTGGCAGTATGGCTCGCAGGATTTCCTCATCATCCTGAAAGACAATTCTTCCCTGACGGATAGCCACTATGCTGGAGCGGAGTCGGGCCAGTTCTGCTCGAAGCGATGTCAACTCCTGCTGCAGTTCGTCTCTCTGCTGTTCAAGCTGAGCTACTGTTTCTCCAAGCAATCGGGTCTGTTCTTCCAGAGCGGCCTTGGAATTTTGTAGTTCTCGTTCCTTGGTTTCCAGCTCTTGAGCTCTTGACTGGTAATCTTCGAGTTGCTTTTTGGTATTTTCAAGCTCCAGACTGCGGGCAATTACTTCCTGATTCAGCGAATTCAGTTGCTCTCGCAACTCCTGCATACCAAACAGAGCTGTCCGCACATCTTCTGAAGCCGCACTCAAAACCAGAAGCGTAACTGTGGCAATCAGTATGCCGGTAATAATACTTACCAAGAAAGCCGTATAGCGAGGCCTTAGCTTAAAAAGGGAAAGCTTTTTCCTCCCGATGCGACGTCCCAAAAAATCACCCACGTAAGCGATAACACCGCTGAGTAAAATTATGGAAAGAATCAAAAGAAAACTGGAAAAAGAGGCCCTCACAAAGATTAACTCCTTTCTCTCAAAAAAATGAGCAAAAAACCAACCACTCCTCCCACCAGGTTGCTGAACCAGGCACCTGTAAGAGGGTCAAGAACACCACCCTCAGCAAGAACACCAGTTACCGAGAAAAGAACGTAATACCCGAATACCACCAGAATGCTCACTCCAATACCCACACCCTTACCCGAACGCGGCGAAATCACCCCCAGAGAAACCCCCAGCAAAACGAAAACAATACTTGCAAAGGGAATAGCCGTCTTCTGCCACAAGATAAGCTCCAGCCGGGTCGTATCTTTATTGTGCGCACTTTCCCTTTCGATATAACCTTTGAGCTGGGCCAGGCTCATCTCCCGGGGGTTTTTCTGCTGCTGAAGCGTCTCCTGCAGGCTCTGCTGAGCACTGATTTCCTCCCTTTCAAAACGGACAATTCTCTTTACCTCACCCCCAGGGCCCATTTCATAAAGAATACCTTTCCGAAAAATCCATTTACCCTGCTGGTTGGTAGCTTCCTGAGCGCTGATGATGCGCAAGATACCTTCTTTGCCGTACTCCTGCACCGTAACGCCGCTGAGCACTCCTTCACGGGAATTTACCTGACGCACATAAAAAATGCGTTCCACCCCTTCTCCAGCCTCTTCTCGAAAAAAGGTGTTTTCTTGAAAAAGTAGACCGGTGAGCGAAGTACCTTCGGTAAGTTGCATCAGCTTTT
>JARRBX010000039.1 GCA_029982245.1 Candidatus Atribacteria bacterium
CCCAGAAAGATGAGGCGCTAAAGCCTAACTCGCTAATAATACTATACGACACTTTATACAATTTGACTACACCCTGCAAAAAAATTTTTTTATAAAATTTCGCCCTCTCGAGCCCTTCTCTTACATAATCGTTCAGAAACTGGGACGATCCTCAACCTCAAAACCTGGTGTTGCCATAGTCTCTTCATCCAGATAAAAATCTTTATCAAAAGCAACGCTACCAGTAATCAAGGGAACTGGCAATTCCACTGCTTCACAGCGCAGGAAAGAAGAGCGGAACCAATCAGCATCAGCTGGAAGTGGGGGTTCAAAGTCCAAGAGCCGTAGCATCATGGTACGCTCATAGTAGGTACGATCGAACTGGTTATCCCGGTCCGGATAGGAGCTGAAACGGCGCAAAATATCGGTAATGGCAAAATTCATCTCAAGTAGCATCTTCTCTACCAGATACCACTTCTTCCAGGAAGATTCAATGGTCGTTAACCCAAAATAGAGAGCTCCCCCTTTTTTAAGGCTCTGCGCTCCCCGAGAAAGGGTAACTTTTAGTCCTTTTTCGCTCTCTACAGGGTCAGTTATAAATACGTCGAAAGCATGCTCTTTTAAAGGATAGGCATCACAAGCATTGTAAATGCGAGCTTCCAGTGGAAACTGCTTTTCCCGAGCTCTTTTTTGAATAAAGGAAACCAGGCGCTCATCCACCTCAAGAACGGTAACCTTCTTAGGGAAGCCAGTAGCGCACAGAGCAAGACTGAAGAGGTCGTCATCGCCCAGGATGAGTATTTCCTGACCTTCCAGGTCGCCACGCTCATACATGAAAGCCACCCTGGCAAAAATGTCCTCATGGGTCATAAAACCCTGGTCAAAGTCAAGGTTGGGTAGCGGTCTTCCCTCAACCAGCTTCGCATACTCTTCAAAGGCTTCCCGAAAAGCATAGGGGTTGTATCCTCCACGACAACTGGGACAGGTTGCACTCTTGTAGGGTTTCAAGGAGGTATACTTCGCCCTACCTTTTTCAGAAAGGGTGAACTTCCCATCTACCACGCAAACCAGTTCTTCCTGGAGAAGCCTCTTGAGCCGCTCTGCAAAACCTCGGATATGCTCATCTTGCTCATCAAGCAATCTCCAGAAGCTTTTGGGACCCTCTTTAAGCGAGCGCAGAATCTGTGCTTCGTAACGGTTCACGAGTATCACTCCTTCTCACTAACAGGATAGTTCGCTTTCAATTCACTGGTTTGCCAGTACACTGTGATTTTTTTCATTGTAACCCGCTTTATAAAAATTTGCAATTTTGCAACTCATCAACTCATTCCCAAGGTGTATAATAGACAAAACTAAAATTATCGACGATAAGGAGTGATTGAAATGGACCGCTACATCTGCAAAATTTGCGGATACATCTATGACCCTGAAAAGGGAGATCCTGACTCCAACGTAGCTCCAGGAACCCCCTTCTCTGAGCTCCCCGAAGACTGGGTATGCCCAGTATGTGGTGCAGGCAAAGACCAGTTTGAAAAAGCCTGAAGAATTGACCAGAAAATTATTCACCATACTGGGCATTCTACAAGCACTGATTCTTCTGGTCGCGATGGGTTGTCAGAGCTCTGTAATTCTGGGTCAGCCAGACATTGTGGGGCTCATTGAAGATTTTCAAGAAGGAGCAGATGTGTACCACTGTTCAATACTTGTTAAGGAAGAAGCAAGCAGCAGCTCTCTTTACGACCTGGCCTGGGTGAGAATAAATGGAAGTACAGCAATTATCCGAAACGGCACAGAAGTGGAGGGAACAGCCTGTTTATTCCTTGAAGAGGGAATGCGGGTTCGAGTGTGGTTTGAAGGCCCGGTTATGGAATCTTACCCGGTACAGGGTTACGCAAAGCGCATAGAAATAATGGACTAACGTGTCTTCAAGCTATAGCAAAGACTTTTTCTTGTTTCTTTTTTCCTGATACATTCTCTGATCAGCCTCATAAAGGGCTTCTTCCAGAGATGTCACTCCATAGAGTGGATTGAAAATGTAGACCCCGAAGCTGCAATCCACAGGAAAAGGAAGCGTGTCATTCCAGACTTTCAATTTTTCTCTAATTCGCTTAGTTACTTCCTCGGCTTCTCTCTGGCCAGTCTCAGGCAGTATCAGAAGAAACTCGTCTCCTCCAATGCGCAGGACATAATCCTTCTTACGCACACTTTCTTTGAAAATCTGCCCCAAACCCTTTAAAATTAAATCTCCTGCCTGATGCGAAAAACGATCGTTGATTTCTTTGAGACCATCCAGGTCTGCCAGGATGAAAGTGACCGTCGATTGGTGATCGACAAATTTTCGGAAAAGGTCAGGAAATTTTCGCTCCAGAAAGTAGCGATTCAAAAGACCGGTCAGGGGATCTATCTCCTTTTCTCTTTCTAAGGTAAGATTTTCCCAACGAAAGGAAAGAGCAATCATCACCCACCCGGCAAGCCACAGAAAACCTTCAAGCACAGTATCAAAAAACCCGGGTTCTGAAGTGAACTCGTCAAGAAGATCCATGGTGTTGGCAAAAAGAAAAATAAACCATCCCCAAAAAAGCAACAACCTCCATCTGCGGGGAAAAATCAAGAAAGAGAAAAACACTGCCCCCCAAATGGACGCTTCCATTACAATATCCTCCACATCCCAGTCCGGAGGAGGCTTCACCGGAAAAGCAACCAACCAGGTAACCACCAACCCCACAAGGATTAAAAATGACCACCACCAGAGTTTCTTGGAAAGCAACGCCATCCCTCCTTGAACACTTTTTCACCTAAGCTGCAGCATTCTCTCGATGCTCCGTGAAGCCCTTTCAATAATCTCCCGAGTAAGAGTGATTTCGTGTTTTTCCTCTTCAAGAGCCTGGAGCACATCTTCCAGAGTGGTTAGCTTCATGTTTTCACACACAGCACCTTCGAAAGCAGGGTAAAAACCTTTCTGAGGATTTTCTTTGCGCAATCTGTGGAGAATCCCCACCTCGGTAGCGACAATAAATTCTTTTAAAGAAGAGCGAGCCACATACCGGCACATTCCCTCTGTAGAGAGCACCTGATCGGCAAGCTCCAGAACTTCCGGGCGGCACTCAGGATGCGCCAACACCTCAGCCTGAGGGTGTTCCTTTTTTGCTTTCTCAACGTGCTGAGGGAGTATTTTAACATGCACCGGGCAATACCCATCCCAGAGTATAAACTTACGCCCTGTCTTGCAAGCAACATAAGAGCCCAGATATTTATCAGGAACAAAAATTATCTCTTTTGTTTCTTGCAGACCTTTCTCCACCACCAGGGGAGCATTCGCCGAAGTACAGCACAGGTCACACTCTGCCTTAACCTCGGCGGAAGTGTTCACGTAACAAAGGACCTTCGCTGCAGGGTGTTTTTCTTTGAGCCGGAGCAAGCTTTCCCTGTCAATCATATCTGCCATAGGACATCCTGCTTCCCGGCGGGGAAGCAAGACTTTTTTGTGAGGAGAAATGATTTTTGCTGTTTCTGCCATAAAGCGAACTCCACAAAAAACGATGATATCGGCCGGGGTATCTTTGGCTTGAATGCTCAAACCCAGGGAATCACCTGTAAAATCGGCGATGTCTTGCACTTCAGGAAGCTGATAATTATGAGCAAGTATTACAGCGTTCTTCTTTATCTTGAGTTCTTGAATTTTTTGGATTATCTTTTCCATTGCGAATAACCTCCTCTATAATCCCTCCTCCAAGCACCAAATCTCCTTCATAAAACACCACTGACTGTCCCGGGGCAACCATCTCAACCGGTTCCGTAAATAGCACCTCTATGGTATCACTTTTCAAGGATTTTATCCGACAAGCTTTCTCAGGATGGGTGTAGCGAATTTTTGCCATAGCCTGCTCAGGTATTTCAGGAACAAACCAGTTGAGTGCTCTGGCTACAAGACCTGCAGCCCGCAATGCTTCCCTCCGACCTACTACAACTTGATTGCGCTGGGGAACAATATCCACCACATAAAGCCTTTCCGTTGAGCTTACACCCAGGCCTCTCCGCTGACCAATGGTATAAAAGGGTATACCCCGGTGCTTACCCAGAACTTTGCCCTCGAGATCAACGATAGGACCAGGACGTGCCACAATAGCTTCACGAACCATACTCTGATACTCTCCAAAACATATATCCTGACTCTGTGGTTTGTGAGCAACCGGCAAAAAGTGCTTTGCGGCAATACAACGCACTTCCTCCTTGGTGAAGTCAGCCAGCGGAAAAACCAGATAGGGCAGGGATTCTCGTTGTAAGTAATAGAGAAAATAGGTCTGATCTTTTGTTCGGTCCCGAGGTTTGGCTAAAAACAGATTTCCTTTCTCTTCCACCAACCTCGCATAGTGACCTGTAGCCAGCGCATCAAAGCCCATTTCCAGAGCCCACTCCAGAAGTTTACCAAATTTGATGAAGCGATTACACATGATACAAGGGTTAGGAGTGCGCCCTTTGCGGTATTCTTCGAGAAAGGGTGCAATCACTCTTTCTCTAAAAAGCAAAGAGAAATCCAGAACCATATGTGGAATTCCCAAATGTTTACAAACTCTCGCGGCGTCTTCTATTGCCCCATCATCAAGGGGTCTTAATTGGCTCTCCTTAAGAGAGCGAAGACGCAGAGTAACTCCTGTTACCTGGTAGCCCTGCTTTTTCAGCAAAAGAGCAGCTACCGAAGAATCCACACCACCACTCATGGCTACCAGAACTTTTTTTCCAGGCTCGACACCAGAAAACATTGAATATTCCCCAGCTTACCAGATGGAAAGATAGCGTTCTCCGGTATCCGGAATAATAACCACGATCAACTTGTCCTTGTTTTCTTCTCGAGCAGCAACCTCTCGAGCAGCCCAGACATTAGCTCCACTCGATATTCCGGCCAGAATGCCTTCCTCTCGGGCTAAAAGGTGAGACATGGAAAAAGCGTCCTCATCTTCCACAGTAATAATTTCATCAATGAGCTCCAAACGCAAAACCTCAGGGATAAAACCAGCTCCTATACCCTGAATTTTATGGCTTCCCGGCTTGCCTCCAGAAAGCACGGCCGAGCGCTTTGGCTCCACAGCCACCGCTTTAAGAGAGGGCTTTTTGTTTTTCAAAACCTCGGCTATACCGGTTATGGTGCCTCCAGTACCTACTCCAGCAATAACTATATCCACCTTTCCTTCAGTATCTTCCCATATTTCAAGTGCTGTAGTCTCCCTGTGAATACGCGGATTGGCCGGGTTTTTGAACTGTTGTGGCATGAATGCTCTCGGTGTACTGTGCAGAATTTCCTCGGCCCTTCTTACCGCACCTTTCATACCTTCTTCTGCAGGAGTCAACACTACTTCAGCGCCAAACCGGGAAAGAATCTTTCTTCTCTCTATCGAAACACTTTCAGGCATGGTCAAAATAAGGCGGTAACCCCTTTGTGCACACACAAAGGCCAAAGCAATTCCCGTGTTGCCACTGGTGGGTTCCACGATAACCGTGTCCTTAGAGATAAGCCCCTTGCGTTCCGCATCTTCAATCATGGAAACAGCAATCCGGTCCTTAACACTTCCGCAAGGATTGAAAAATTCCAGCTTGGCAACCAACTTTCCAGGCAAATCTCGCCCAATTTTAGAAAGGTAAACAAGCGGCGTATTGCCAATAAGCCTGGTAATATCCCGAGCGATTTTCACGTTTTTCCCTCCCATCAAAACTTTCTTGTAACTCAAATGCGATAAGGAGCAATAAGCTCATCCGAAAGAGCAGAAACAAGGAGCGAAAATTCACCCTCGTCAGAAAGGACATTTACACGAAGAGCTTTTCCTTTTTGATCGCAGTAACGAGCGACCAAAGCAGCTGCTTGCTGTACATCACCTGATTTTGGTTTTCCCCTACCTAAACCGACTGGACCCTTGCTTCCTCGCGGTAAAAACAAAAAGTCTCCCTCTTCATAGAAACTCATAATCCTCTGGTTTTCTTTCTGGTTCCTGCCCACAACCAGCCTGAATGTATCACTCATTGCAAAATGCCTTCCCAGCTTCAAAAGCTCCACGTCCTGAAAGCTAAAGAAAATCTTTTCCTGCATTAGTCTTCTAAGACGAGCACAAAAAACAGCATCCGTTAACAAACATCCTCCTGCTGGAGAGGAAAAATCTTCTACCCCCCACTCTTCAGCCAGTTTAAACTGGACTTTCCTGCTTCGACCATAAATATCCAAGAGTTTTTCTCGGTCCACCAAACCCTCCCGCTCAGGAATGGTAGGAGGTAAAAGCTTTGCTGAAAGCGGCCGAAGCAGTAAACCTTCAAGACCGCTATCTCTTTCAATAACCCGTAAAGACCAGAAAAGCTGTGACTTAGGCCTCTGCCCTACCACTTCTCCAGTGAAAACAAAAGAAGCGCCAACTTTTTCCATTATCTTCCTGGCTTCCCGTAGCATAAAAATCTTGCAGTCAATACAAGGATTACAATTCTTTCCATATCCATAAACTGGATCGCGAAGCATTTCCAGATACTCCTCGGGCAACTCCACTTCCAGGACTTCAAAGCCAAATTTCAAAGCGTTTTTCAGAACATGAGTACTTTTCTTCCAGAAAGGGCTCAAAAAATGAACACCCACAACCTTTATGCCCTGTCTGGCAACCAGTAAAGCTGCAAGAGTACTATCCAATCCTCCTGAAAAAAGACCAACCGCTTTGCGCATCTTTGTTGCCTCAAATGCTATAGGTGGGAGTATTCTTTTTCTGAAGATACCTCTCTACCAAATCCTGAAGAGTGGTAGAAAAGAGTTTTTCTCTAATGCTTTCCTCAAGTTCGCCCCATAAATCCCGGGTGACACAATGTTTTGATCGCTCACAAAGAGAGGGATTGTGCACACAATCAACCAGGTCCAGTCCCCCTTCTAAGACTTCTACAATTTCTCCTAAAGAGATCTCCCTGGGTGAGCGAGCCAGTGTGTAACCACCCTTTGAGCCCCTTAAAGATACAATCAGCGAACTGCTGCGGAGCGGAATCACCAGTTGACTAAGGTATTTCTCAGACACTCCCTCTTCTCGAGCAATATCCCGTAAAAAGACTGGACCTTTGCCATAGTTGAGAGCCAGTCTCAACATTAACCTTGTACCGTAACGCGAGCGAGTAGAAAGTTTAATAGTTCATTCCCCCAATACTACCAATTTAATAGATTTAGTGGTATTATATGGTATATCCAGAATTTGTCAAGTAAGTGCACCAAGCACAAACCACAGGGCGGTGGCTAAAATGCGTCAAATAGGTCTGGTAATCAAGACGGAAGGTAACAGGGCCTGGGTTAAAATGCAAAAAGGGGCCTCTTGTGGTGAAGAGCATTGCCCGCTTAGTTCATCGTTGATTGATGACTCCCAAGACGACTTCTACACCGTGTGCGCCATTAACTCAGTTGGAGCCAAAAGCGGAGACCAGGTAATGGTGGAGGTAGAAGATCTTTTCCTTTTGCGCACAGCGTTCATGATATACATATTGCCAATTCTTGCCGGAATACTCAGCTATGCTTTGCTGAATTATTTTTTGAAGATACCTTCACTCACTTACACAGGAACCTTTCTAAGCGTGGGAATAATAGCAATACTCCTTAAAAGAGCGGACAGGAAACTCAACTTCCCTTACCGTATAGTAGAGCTGGGCACTGCATCAGTATGCATTTCCTGCCCGCTTAAAAACCGTAATGAGCAGCAAAAACTAAAGCCGTGAAGCAACTCGCTCCCCACGAGCAAGACCAGATATAGCCTGCATATCCTCTTCGGTAAGCTGGAAATCAAAAATTTCCAGGTTCTCCTTCTGGTGTTCCAGGCTCGCTGCCTTGGGAATAGCCACCACCATTTTTTGCTGAATCAACCACCGCAAAACCACCTGAGCCGGGGTCTTACCGTACTTGGCAGCAACGTCCCTGATAAGCGGTTCTCTTACCGCTCTACCCCGAGCCAGAGGACAGTAAGCGGTAAGCACAATGCGGTGGTTCTGGCAGTAAGTAAGCAGCTCCTTTTGAGAAAGCAAAGGATGATATTCTACCTGGTCATTCACAAGCGGGTAAGAGGAGATACTAATTGCCTTTTCAAGTAAGTCTATTTCAAAGTTACTTACTCCTATGTGGCGAATTCTGCCTTGCTCTTTAGCCTCCGCCATCGCCTGCAAGGTTTCCTCAAGAGGTACCTCCAAATTTGGCCAGTGAATGAGGTACAGGTCGAGGTAATCAGTCTGGAGTTTTTCTAAGCTCCTATCCAGAGCTCTCAAAACTTCTGCGTAGCGAAGATGCGTATACCATACTTTGCTGGTCAAGAATATCTCTTCACGGGCAATACCTGACCTACGAAGGGCTTTGCCAATAAATTCCTCATTATCGTAAAATTCGGCAGTATCTATGTGGCGATACCCAAGCTCCAAAGCCTGTAGCACTGCTTTTTCACATTGCACACCGCGCAAATCCCAGGTACCCAGCCCGATAACCGGCATCTTGCCTTCAGGCAATTGAATGTATTCCATAACTGGTGCCTCCCTTTCTCAAGCCAGATCAGCAATCTTTGCTTCCCGTTCTTTAAGAATTTTCTCTATTTCAGAAATGGTAACCTCATCCAGTTCCCAATCGCCAGCAAGAGCAGTTTCAGCAATCTGCTCCGGACTTCTTGCTCCAACTATTGCTGCAGTAACCTCCCCACGGCGCAAAACCCAGGCAATTGCGAGATGAGAAAGGGTTCTACCATGTTCCTCAGCGATTTTCCGAAGCTTTTCCACACACTCCATATTGATGCTGAGTTGGGGTTCCTGAAACATAGGGTCGTTGCGACGATGGTCATCAGGCGGGAGCTTGCTCACCCACTCGGGATTAACTTTCCCGGTCAAAAGGCCCTTTTGCATGGGGCTGTACACAATAACTCCGATATCGTTGGAAGCACAGAAAGGCAGGATTTCCTTTTCTATTTCTCTGCGGAACATACTGTAGGGAGGCTGGAGCGAGGCTATGGGGCGAATTTTTTGGACCCGCTGCATCTGAGAAACGCTAAAATTGGAAACACCACCGTAGCGAACTTTTCCTTCTTCAATAAGTTCGGATATTGCTTCCCAACCTTCCTCGATTTGCTCATCAGGAATGGGCCAATGAATTTGATAAAGATCGATAACCTCTATCTGGAGTCGTTTCAAGCTGTTTTCGGCTTCCCTTTTCACGCTTTCCTTTTTCAAACAATTGATAATTTCACCCTTCTCATTCCAGGTTAGACCGCATTTGGTGGCAATTATCGGTTTTTGAGACAAATTCTTTATGGCTTTCCCCACCACTTCTTCAGAATGACCCAAACCGTAAACTGCTGCAGTATCAATCCAGTTAATTCCTGCATCCAGTGCCTTCCAGATAGTCTTTATGGAAGCTTCATCATCCTGAGGACCCCAGGCGAACTTCCAGCCACCACCGCCTATCGCCCAGGTCCCAAGACCAATGACACTCAGCTCAAGGTCCGTCCACCCCAACTTTCTGGTCCGCATTCACAATGCCTCCTTTCTGGTCCAAAACTCACTTTGAGAATAGCACATCTTGTCAAGAAGCAGGAGCTTCGGGACTTTTTGAGGTATCTTCTTCCTGGGTAGGAGATGCCGAACTTTGAAGGAAAGTAGCACGCTCGTCAAAACTTAAACCGAGTTTGGTAAAAAAGCGAGCTAAAGACACGTTGTAATCGTAGATAGACTGAAGATAAGAAATTTCCGCCTGGTAGAGGTTGTATTGCGCTTCCAGTAAATCCAGAGTGGTTATTGCTCCATTTTCGAAACGAGCCTGGGCAATATTCAGGTTTTCTCTGGCCACCTGCAACGCTTTCTCCCGGAGGGGAACCTGTTCTTCAGCGTTTTTCAAAGTGAAATAGGCCTCTCTAATTTCAAGCTCTATACTTTCCCGGGTTTTGGCAAGTTGTATTGAGTACTGCTCCCTTTCGAGCCGAGCAGCTTCTTTATCAAGAGAAGGAGTGTAAGGGGTATTGCTCACTTCGACTTTCTTTTCTGCCAGCTTGAGGTTATCTTCGGCCTGCTGAATTTCCAGACGATGAGAAAGAGCATAATTCAGAGACTTTTCAAAATCTATTTCCACGGGGGAAAAACTGAGAGTACTGGTTAATTCAAAACGCGTCCCCGGATCAACGGCGATAAGGCTGTTCAAATTTTGCCAGGCCAGCTCCAGGTCGCGCGAAGCGTTATTGATCTCTTGCTCAGCTTGTTCTGCTTCCAGCTGAGCCTGCAAGAGGTCTATTTCGGCTACCATTCCCAGCGAAAAACGAATTTGAATATCATCGAGCTGTTTTTTAGCCCTCTCTGCACCACTTTGAGCCAAACGCAAGGCCTGCTCCGCTCTCAAAACGTTGTAATAAGCTTCTTCAATGGAAAATGCCAGCTCACTCAGGTTAATTTCTACTTCCCTTTGTGCCCACTTCCAGGAATTTTCAGCCGACAATTTGGAAATCACGGAAGGATTCAACAAGAGATCAGCCATAGCTTTCTGGTACTCATTATGGGCAACCTGTAGTTGAATGCGGTAAAGTGCAGCATCTTTACCCTCCTCAAGCCCTTTTTTGATAGCATCTTCAAGAGAAAGCGAGGATAGTTTTTCCTGCGCACCAGCTAGAGAAAAAAACAATATCCCCAAAACCAACAAACTTGTAACAAACAGAACCCTTTTCAAACTTTTCAACCTCCTCCTTCAAATTTTTTAGCGAGCAAGCTTAAGCTGCTCCATAACATGCACTATATCCAGAGGCTTTTCGCTCTGAGCCAAAAGTTGAATCCAGTTCAAAAAATAATCGACTTTGTTTTTCTGATAATCACTCTGCGCTCCAACAAGCTGTACCTCCCCCTGAAGGAGCTCCCGATCAGTTATGGCACCAAGTTCGAACTGCTTCTTGAGAATCTGATAGGTACCTTCGGCGTTCTCCAGCGAAATCCTGGAAAGAAGGAACTCATTCTCAGCCTGAACAAAGCTTTGATATTGGGCATCCACTGCAAGCAAGGCTTCTTCTTCCCACCCTTCAATATTTCTCTCCAGAATCTCCATATTAAGACGAAGCTGCTCCTTCTTTTTTCTGGTTACCCCGCCATCAAAAAGGGGAAAGGAAAATTCGACTCCAATCGTCCAGCTTCCGTCTTCACTCAAAGAAGTACCGCTTCCTCCACCCTGAAAAAAATCCTGTATACTGGAGCCAAGCTGCAATTGATATTCCAGAGCCCAGTCAGGCCAGTTTAAAGAAGCGTCAAAGCTCACATTGTTCTCTTGATAATTAGTAAAAAGGGACACCTTCACTTTCTCTTGCTTAGTAAGCTCTTCAAGTTCCACCCGATAAGACTCCTTTTGTCGCAATAGCGACTTTTTATCAATAGCCATGGCCAGCTTAGAGCTCTCTATTTCCTCAAGCTCGGGATGAGGAAGGGTCTCAAAATCTGGCAAAGGAGCAAGCTGAAAAGATGTATTCAGAGAGTTACCCAGTAACAAGTTAAGTTCCTGAGCAAGTGAAGCAATATATTTTTCCTGCTGAGCAAAAAGAGCCTCTTTTTCTTTCACCTCTTTTTCAAGTTCCAGTAAAGAAGAAAGGGAAGCATTACCCTGGTCAAAGCGCAGTTTCCCATCTTCATACAGTTTCCGTGCCAGTTCCAGGTTCTTCTGAATAACTCGCAGATCTTCCTGCGCCTGAAGAAGCGAGCAGTACTTGGAGATGGTTTGAAGCTTAGCTTCCTCTTGAACTTTGATGAGATCGTCCTGTGCACCCTGCAAGGCAAGCTGAGCCAGACGTTCTGCTTTCGAAACTCCCTTAAGATAAATGGTATCACTCATGGTCAGTGCAACACTGCTTTGCGCATCACCGTACAAGGGGAGGAAACCCTCCACGTTTACTGTAGGAGAAAAATCTGTGGATTTGTTAATCTCCAGGTCCAGCTGGGCAATCCGGTACTCGTCCTTAGCATTCAGCACTTCTTTGGTATGTAAAACCGCTTTATTAACCGCTTCTTCAAGCGTTAATAATTCCTGCGACCAGGAATAACCAACCAAAGAAGTCATAAAAAATCCAGAAAAAAGAGCTATCCAGACAAATTTTCTTGCTTTAGAACCGAACATGCTTTAGGCCTCCTTACTCATAGCGCAAAGCAGCTATAGGATTAAGTTTACTCGCCCTTCTTGCCGGATAAATCCCAAAGAAAAGCCCCACTCCAGCCGAAATGGAAAGAGCGAGCAAGGCCACACTCAGAGAAACCCGAGGTTGAAACTGGGAAAAACGAGCCGTAAAATCCGCTCCCAGCAAACCCAGGAGAACGCCTATGCCACCCCCCAGAAAACTCAAAATCGAGGATTCAATAACAAACTGTAGCAGGATATCTGCAGGTTTAGCTCCTATGGCTTTGCGCAGGCCAATCTCCCGGGTGCGCTCAGTCACTGACACCAGCATAATATTCATAATACCAATGCCCCCCACAAGAAGGGAAATGCCAGCAATAGCACCCAGAAAGAGAGTTATAGTTCCAGTAACTTGCTGAATGGTCTCCAGAATATCTTGCTGATTGAGAATGGAAAACTTATCAGGGTCTTCAAGTTTGCGAGTGAAAAATTCCTCCAAGAATTGGGCCACCAGGTCCAGATCCTCCTCGCTCCTTGCTTTAGCAGTAATCAACTGAATAGCCCGGGAACCGGTTAGTCTGGTTTGCGCAGTGGTAATGGGTATAATGACCTGGTTCCCATAATCCTGACCCATCAGTTGCTTTTCCCCGGTCACACCAATCACCTCAAAAATAACCCTGCCTATACGTATTTTTTTGCCCAGGGGGTTCTCGCTTCCAAAAAGCTCTTCTGCCATGGTTTTACCCAGTACCGCCACTCGGCTTCTCTCCACCAATTCTCTGTCATTAAAAAACCTTCCCTGTTCAATCTGAAAGTTATACACTTCAGGATAACCAGTGGTAGTACAGACCACTCTGCCCCGGGTACTCGTCCCTTTATAGGTGATTACCAGATTAGTGGTATTCTGAGCAATTAAATATTCAATCTGAGGGATTTTTCTGGCTTCCAGTTCCCTAAATTCTTGCCAATCGATAAGTTCTTCCCCTGGACGGGCAAAAGGCATGCCCGGGCGCTGCCGCACCGTGCCGGGGACAACTGTTATCTGGTTAGAACCCAGAGCACCAATCTGAGCAATAATCTGTTCCCGCATTCCCTCACCAAGACCCAGCATGGCTACAACTGCAGCCACGCCTATAACCACTCCCAGCATGGTTAAAAAAGAACGCAGCTTATTAGAGAGAATACTCAAGATGGCCGTCCGCAAACTTTCAGAAAGATTCAAAGGAGTTCTTTAACCCCCTTTTCCTTAAAAAGCTCTCCGTCTGACTCACTCAGGCGAATATTAGCCCAGATAGGAGCCTCTACTTCTTCGTTTTTAAAAAGTTTACCATCCAAAAAATGCAAAATACGTCTTGCATGCAACGCAATGTCTCGCTCATGAGTTACCAGTACGATGGTTCTG
>JARRBX010000040.1 GCA_029982245.1 Candidatus Atribacteria bacterium
GATTACCTGGATTCCAGTGGGCGATATTGCAGCAAAAGTGGTTACCGCTGTTGCTTCAGGGACCGAACCCGACATGGTTATCGGTGGTATGCCCTATACCAAATTTGCTGAATCAGGGCTCCTTTTGCCTCTTGATGATGTTGTTGACCAGCTGGGTCGAGATGATTTCTTTGAAGTTATACTCCAGATGGGCACCATTAATGGAAAAATCTATGCTATTCCTATGGGTTGGGAAATAACTTGGCTCCATATCCGTAAGGACCTTTTTGAGAAGGCGGGAGTAATGGATCTTTTACCCTTTGACAACGAAGAAGAAGTGGTGCAAGCTGCAGAAAAACTCACCGGTGTAGAAGAAGGAGTTTATGGAATTGGTCTTCCCTTAGGTGGAACGGGTTATGACTGTGCCTGGACCTTTCTTCTTTACTGGTACGGTTTTGGTGGAGGTATGATGACTGAGCGTTCTTCCAAAGGAGTGGTATTTGGGCAAGAGCCCTATCGTTCTGCTACCAAGAGAGTTTTTGCATTCTTTAAAGATATCTACGAAAGAGGACTTACACCTCCTGACTCCGGTGAGTGGGTGGATATTTCCAATAACCTTGCTTTCCTGGATGGCAGAGTGGCCATGACTTCAAACCCCATGAGCATCTGGTATGCAATTATGACTGGAAAACCAGAGTTGGTTCCTAAAACACTGATAGTTCCTGATGCCTTTCCCATCAACTTAGGTCAGGAGTCGAATTTCATTTTTAAATCCACCAAAAACCCCGACCTTGCCAAGGAAGCGTTAATGGTCATACTTGGTGATAAAGAAAAATATCGCCAGGGATGGTGCGAACAATCCCAGCTCTACAACCTGCCCATTTTTAAGAGCCAGATGCAGGTTTTGAGCGAAAACTGGAAACAGGGAAAATACCCGGTAATGCTTATGGATCCCTATGAAGCGGCGATGCGCATCCAGTTTGATGAATGGCCGATGACCTATCCACTTGGCGAAGCCACTTCGGTGATGGAAGACTTTGAAAACGGTTGGATGATTAATGATATGGTGATTCGAGCTGTAGTTCGAGGCGAAGATCCTGACAAGTTAATTGATGAATACGATGCCAAACTCAAGGAAATGGCCAAAGAAAATTACGGAGAGTAACTAATCAGGAAACTTGAGAGAAGGGGGATTGTAATCCCCCTTCTCTCAAGAAGGGGTTGATGAATTTGCGACTTCTAAAAAGATTAGATGACTGGTTTTATCTTCTACCGGCTCTTTTCTTTTTGACTTTCGTTTTGATAATACCCCTTGTTTATATATTTGCTCTGAGCTTTTATAAAATGCCTTTGGGCAGAGAAGCTGTTTTTATTGGTTTTGCAAACTTTACCCGCATCCTGAAGGACGCGCTTTTTTACAAGAGCTTAAAAAACACTTTTCTTTATGCTTTTCCAGCAGTCGGCATTAAGGCAGTAATCGGGTTAGCAGTGGCTGTCTTTTTAAATCAAAAATTTCGTGGGAGAGGCTTCCTAAGAGCTATTTCAATTCTACCCTGGGCACTTCCTCCTTTCATTTGTGCTGTTCTTTTCTGGTTCATTTATGATTATCGAGGCATAGGTAATTTTCTGCTCTCTTTATTTGGTTTAAAGCCCATTCACTGGTTGGGCTTTGAATATGCTATGCCCTCCATAATCCTTGTAAATGTGTGGCATGGATGGCCTTTTTTCTATCTCGGCTTTCTGGCGGGCTTGCAGGCCATACCTGAAGAGCTCTATGAAAGCGCTTCCATCGACGGTGCTTCTTCCTGGCAAAAGTTTCTCTATGTTACCCTCCCCATACTGAAGCCTGTATTCTGGATTGTTTGCAGTCTCTCGCTGATGTGGACCATGGGGGATTTTGTTATTCCCAAGATGATGACCGGAGGCGGCCCTGCCGATGCAACGCTGACCATTCCGATAGCTACTTACAAAATAGCCTTTTTGCTGGGATTAAACTATCCTCTGGCTTCTGCCTATGCAGTTAGCATTCTGCCCATATTTGCAATCCTCATCTTCTTCACTCTTCGCCAGATGGGAGGTTCGCAATGAGGAAAAGAAATTTTTCAAAAAATATTCAAATTATCATTTTCAGTGTGATCCTCCTTCTGTGGATTTTTATACCAGTTTACTGGATTATTAAAACTGCCTTCTCCCCTGAGGAAGAGGCCTGGAACCTGGCGCCCTCGAGCAATCTGACTCTTAACAATTTCAGGAAGATTTTTTCTGGGAAAAGAGAATTAGCCCCTGGCGAAATATCTATGGAAGAAGTTACTGGAGTGTCGTTAACTATTTCTTCAACCATTAACCGACCCCTTTTGAATACCCTTTGGGTTTCGGTTCTCGCGGTAACCTTTACCATGGTGGTGTCCAGTCTTGCAGGTTATAACCTGGCACGTTTTGTTTACCCAGGCAAAAAGTTTGCCTCTTCATTGATTCTTTTTGCGTATGTTTTTCCTCCTTTCATCCTGATGGTTCCTATGACTCTTATTTT
This sequence comes from Candidatus Atribacteria bacterium, assembly GCA_029982245.1. Taxonomy (GTDB): domain Bacteria; phylum Atribacterota; class Atribacteria; order Atribacterales; family Thermatribacteraceae; genus Thermatribacter; species Thermatribacter velox. The sequence continues at coordinate 2,510 of JARRBX010000040.1, forward strand.
AAAAAGAATAGGTCTTACTGATTCTCTGTTTGGTCTGAGCATAGTGCATCTTGCTTATACCATACCTTTCGCTACCTACATGTTGAGCGGGTACTTTATGGGCATACCCCGGGAACTCGATGAAGCAGCAATGGTTGATGGCTGTTCGCGCTTTCAGGCTTTTTTAAGAATTACTCTTCCCCTGGCAGCTCCGGGTCTGGTAACCGTAGCCATTTTTTCCTTTGTGCTTTCTTGGGGGGATGTTATTTTTGCCACGGTTCTCATAAACGATGTTGATAAGTACACTCTGCCTCTGCACATTGGATTCTTTCTTTATGGCGGCGAGATTGTTGACCCTGGTGCGTTGGCGGCCACTACCATATTCGCTGGATTGGTACCAGCCCTCCTGTACCTGACTGTTCAGCGCTTTGTGAGAATGGGCATTGTTGCTGGGGCGGTAAAGGGTTGAGATGATGAGCAAAGCAAAGGTTCTTATTACTCCCCAGGCTTCTTTTGGTAAATTTTCGCAAGCAGAGGAAATTCTTCGAGAAAACGGTATAGAACCTGTTTTTCCTCCTTATCCTCATCCCTTAACAGAAAATCAGCTTTTGGAAGTGATTGCGCCCTTTGACGCTCTTATTTTCGGCCTGGAACTACTTACCGAAAGGGTTTTTGAAAAAGCAAAAAACTTAAAGGTTGTCTCTAAACATGGGGTAGGTGTGGACAACGTAGATATTGAAGCAGCTACCCGAAGAGGTATTGTAGTTGCCAATGCTCCAGGTAGTAATGAAAATGCGGTTGCTGAACTTACCATTGCTTTCCTGTTCATGCTTACCCGCCATGTTGTGCAACTACACGAGGATTTGCGAAAAAAACAATGGGGGAAAATGGTGGGAATGGAACTTGAAGGCAAAATCCTTGGTGTCGTTGGCACAGGAAGAATTGGGAAAAGAGTGGCTAAAAAAGCAATGGCTCTGGACATGCGGGTTCTGGGATATGACCTTGTGCCTGACCAGGAGCTTGCGTCACACCCACAATTCCAGTACACCGACCTGGAACAGCTTTTACAGACCTCTGATTTTGTTACCCTGCATCTTCCTTTAAACGAGAAAACCAGGAAGCTAATCAACCGTGAAAGGTTAGCTTTGATGAAAAGAACGGCTTTTCTGATTAATACTGCAAGAGGAGGGATAGTTGACGAGAAAGCACTGTACGACGTTCTAAAAGAAGGCAGGATTGCAGGTGCTGCGCTGGACGTTTTCTCTCAAGAACCACCCTTTGATAATCCTATCTTAGAACTACCTAATGTGATAACTACACCTCATATAGGCGCTGATACCAGGGAAGCAGTGAGAAACATGGATGAGGTGTCGGCAAAAAACGTAATTTTGGTGTTGCAAGGGAAGCCACCCCTTCACTCGGTTAATTTCCATCTTTTGCAGAAGGAGGATGTTCATGAAAGCTCTTCTTAAAACCCATCAAGGGCCAGGTCTTGAAATTGCTGATATGCCGGTTCCTGAACCGCTCGAAAATGAAGTGCTTATCAAAGTTCAAAAGAGCGCTATTTGCGGCTCAGATTTAAAGATCCTTCACTGGATGCCCCCAGTAAGTTCCTTGGTCGAAAAGCTTCCTTTTGTTCCTGGGCATGAATGTTCAGGCACTGTTGTGGAAGTAGGCAAGAACGTCAAACACTTTAAAGCTGGCGACCGAGTAGCTGTGGATACCCACATTTCTTGTGGTAAATGTTGGCAGTGCCTGAATGGAAGGGCCCATACCTGTGAGAACATGCTCCTTTTTGGACATCAGGTCAATGGGTGTTTTGCAGAGTATGTTACTGTTTCAGAAAGAGCCGTTTTTGCCCTCCCTGAAGAGGTGGATTATGAAACTGGTTGTCTCTTTGAACCCATGGGTATTCCCTTTCGTGCAGTGGAACGAGGAGAAGTGAAGGGCGAGACAGTTCTGGTGATAGGTTGTGGCCCTATAGGTCTTTTTGCAATTGCTTTTTCACGTCTTATGGGTGCTTCGCGCATTGTAGCCGCTGATATAAACTCCTATCGTTTGGAACTGGCTAAAAAGTTGGGTGCCGATGTGAGTGTTGACGTTCGGCAGTCTTCTTTGAGAGAAACACTCGATGGAACTCTGGGTTTCGAGAAAGGGCTGGGTGTGATTATTGAAGCTTCGGGTAGCGTGAAAACGCTCAAAGAGGCAATTGCTGCCACCAGAGTCGGGGCGAAAGTGATGTGTATTGGTCACAGTCAGGAAGCACTTTCTTTGCAGTTATCCCCGGAAATCGTATTGAGAGAGCTGGAGATTGTTGGGTTTTTTGGCAGACGAATCTGGGATACCTGGGAAAAAGTATCTGCTCTGGCAAAACAAAATAGTGAGTTTTTGAAGCAGGTTATTACCCACCGTTTCAGCATCGAGGAGTACGAAAGTGCTTTTCAGGTAGCTGAGGAAGGTTCAGGAGGCAAAGTGCTTTTTAACTTCGGACAGTGACAATATCTGAAAGCAACTGCAACGGTAACTAAAGGATTTTTGCAAAAGCAATGAATTTACTGATTACTCAACCACGCACCTTTTACAAAAAATATTTTTGTCGCCGCTTGCTTCTATTACCTCTCCAGGCTTTACTATTAAAAATCTTTCCTCATCCCAGGCTCCGCGCAGGAGGTCAGAGAGTAACTTTGTGTCACCTCTGACCTCCTCAAATTCCCAGCCCAGAAATTCTGCACACTCTTGGGTAAAGCGACAGTATTTCTCGTCTACGGAGAATCCCCAGCTAATGTATATAGCTCTGCTATACTCTCTTTGCCAGTTATCTTCAAGTTGCATTAAGAAAGCTGCGTTTTCTTCACCAAATTTATTTTTAAAAATTTGATAGATGAGTTCTCTTCGTTCCCTGCTGGGTTGAATGCTGTGTTCAATCCATCCCGACGAATACCAGTAGATTCCCCGGTATTTTTCAAAGTAGTAGTGGTATAGTTCTGAAGAACCAAGGAGCAGGCTTATGCAATCGTGAACCCGCGGGATAACCAGTTGATAGCGTTTTGAGCTAAGTCCCTCGGTACCATTACTGCACAAACCGTAGGCAAGCACAATGGCATCATAATCGTACTCAAACTCAAGGCCTTCCTGCTGATAACTCATTTTTTGGGGTGAGGTGGCGTGTATTTTTTCCTGAAGTGTCTGGCGCAAGCTCGGAGGATCGTTATGAAGTCCCAGAGGGAGAAACTCAACATCACACACATTGGGTGACTGCGAAGCAAGTAGAGAAACTTCACGCCACATGGAGCGGCATGCTAAAACTTTAAATCTTTTACCAGTAATACTATGCATTGTCTTTCACCCCTTGAGTTTTTTATTTAGAAGTATTTTACTTAATATATCGGTTTTTGTTTCTGTATCTTTATAGTTTTTTCAAAAAATTTTTGTTTTCGAATGGATAATTAACAAAAGCACAGTTTGTTTATTCCTTGTTTGTAATTTTTATACCAGGTTACCGCTTTGTCAAAAGAATGGGTTTTTAGTTCTTGCCTCAACTGGTCTCTCAGTTCAGGAGAAACACGTTTTCTATAGTTACTCTCTCCAGTCCTGCTTTTCGAGCTTCTTCCAGACAGCGCAAAGCAGTTTTTCTGCTTGTCTGGGGCAAATCGTAAAAATAGAATTGGGGTGAAAAAGCCAGCAGGGTGTAGGGAATCGAAGGATCCAGATTGGCGATGTAACGGGCTATTTCATACACTTCCTCTTCTTCTACGTATCCTGGAATCAGAGGAGTGCTTGCAGTTAAAAGAAAAGCCTCTCCTCCTTGCGTTTTACGCCAATTTACAATTCTGGCAAAATTATCCAAGGTTTTCTGATTGGAGAAGCCAGTAAGAACGCGATGCAGTGTATCATTAAAAGCCTTGAGGTCAAACTTAATACATCCTCCGCTATGCGCGGAAACCTTGAAAGCCTGGAACAGGAGGTTTTCGTTCATGTTGCCACAGGTTTCAAAGCAAATGCGCAAAGTGAGAAGACGTTGTTCTGCTTCTGCTTTTTGAATTGCGAGTCGGGAGAGAGCAATAGCATGGTGGAGTTGGGGTACAGGGTCTCCTCCAAAAAAGCAGATACAAGCCACCTGTCTGGTTACTTTCTCAAGCAATTCATTGACGCTGTATAGCGGTTCCATTTTTTGTAGCAGATGGTGGTAGTGCCAGTTCTGACAAAAAAGACAATTCAGAGAACAACTTCCGTAGAATATAGCCAGGTTGTAGTATTTTCTTAAATCAGGTAAGGAAAAACTTGCTTTTTTCCCATAAGGGCAAATCCATGAGGCTACACAATTGGTTGGCAAGGAATCGTAGTACCAATGCAGGAGTCCCTTCTGAGGGTTACCAGTACGGTATCGAAGACGGTTATTGCGGTTTTCGTACAACCCACAGTAACCATGTTCTCCATCGCGCATTGCACATTGATGGAAGCATAGGGAACACCTTACTTTGCCTTGACGTGGTGGGTATTCAGGAAGGTCCAGTTCTTTACGGACCAGTCGGTGCACCTGGTCCGCTCTTTGCAAAGCTTTCTGAGGATGTTGTAGGATGCACTTCCTGCACAAAGCAAGCACTTCACTTATAAGTCTGCTTTTGCGACCACATATGTTACAGGTTCCCATTGGGTCTATTTTTTCTCATGGCAAGGAATTCAAGCAGTTCCAGTAAAAGGTGGTGATTTGCAGCAATAAGGGAGGTGGAAGTGGGTTCCCACTCTTTTCCATCAAGGCTTTTAAACTCTCCGCCAGCTTCGCTCAAGACAACCAAAGAGGCAGCTATATCATAGAGAGCCACCTGGGGTTCGAAGTATGCATCAAAACGACCACAAGCAACGTAGCAAAGTTCGATCGAAGCTGCTCCATAAGCCCTCAGATCGTTAACTGCAGGAAGAAGCTCTGTGTAGAGGGAAGCGCTTTTCTCTCTCAACGCAATGTCATAAGGAAAACCAGTAGCAATCAGCGCACTATCCAGGGTTTTCTTTCCGCTAATGCAAATTCTCTTGCCATTTAAGTAGGCTCCTTTGCCCCTTGCAGCCCAAAAGGTTTCTCTTAGTTCGGGTATGTGAACGATGCCGATGGTTGGTACGCCAAGCTCGAAAAAAGCTATAGAAACCGAGAAAAAAGGCAACCTGTATATGAAATTACTTGTACCATCGATTGGGTCAATGACCCAGGTTTTATTTAAGTGTTCCAGAGAAATAGAGCCTTCTTCCCCAAAGAAAAAGTCATCTGGAAAGGAAGTTTTTAAGAGACTGATAATTAATTCCTGAGCTTCTAAGTCGACATTGGTTACCAGGTCTGCCCAGCTGCTTTTTTGGTCAATGGTCAGAATTGCTTCCTTTTTAGAAAGTAAAAATTCACCAGCCTGGTGAGCAACTTTCAGCGCAGTTTCCAATCTTTTTTCAGTCAAGAGCGTACCCCCTTTTCTCGCATTCTTCGACAAAGCAAGCATATTTTTCCTGATACGCTTCCTGCAAAGCAGGGTCCGGTTCAAAAACCTTTTCAATGCGTATCATTTCTCTCACCGCTTTGCTAATCCCTCCCCAATACTGAGCGCTGGCGATTACACAGGCTCCCATTGCTGCTTCTTCTGAGGCTGGAACACAAAGCGGTAAGCCACTTATAGAAGCTCTGATTCTGCACCAGAGTTCACTTTTTGCACCGCTTCCTGAAGCGAATATCTTCTTTACTTTATCAACTCCAAGCCTTTCCAAAAGTTCTATGGCGAAGCGCTCTACATAGCCTACTCCTTCAAGGCAAGCTGCATAGAGCTCTTCCTGAGTATTTTCTTTGCCTATTTTAAATGAGCGTGCCTCCTGACAGGAAAAAGGTAGTCTTTCGCCCTCCCTCATCAGTGGGTAAAAAACAATTCCGGTAGGTAGGGAAACACTTTCACTAACCTTTCTGTCCCAAGCCCGGTACTCTTCTCCGGGGAAAAGCTTCTGTAAACACTCTCCACCGGTATTACTGGCACCACCAGGCAACCACATTCCTTCGGGATGGCGGTGACAGTAAATTCTACCCCGGGGGTCTCTAATCAGCGATTTTGATATCCCTCTTAAGACCAGCGTCGTCCCCAGGGTGGAAGAAAGGTCTCCTAAACCATGTGCTCCAGAAGCGTAAAAAGCAGCCGTACCGTCAGTAGCTCCTGCTACAACCAGAGTTTTTGGAGATAATCCGAGTTCATCAGCAACTTCTTTGGAAACCGTGCCTATGACTTCACCGGTTGGAACTACTTTGGGTAACTTGCAGAGGGGAATGCCTAAATCTTTTTCAATGAACTCTGGCCAGCAGTTATTGATGAGGTCATACCCCATTTTGAGGCAGTTCGAAATGTCAGAAATACCCCATTCACCGGTTAGTTTGGCGTTGATAAAATCTGTAGGATGGATAAAAAAGCGAGTTTGTTCAAAAATGGAGGGTTCATTTCTTTTTATCCACAATACTTTGGATAGGGCAAAAGACGCTCCAAATTTGTAGCCAAGGTTTTCGATAAACGTTTTTGCGAACTGATTGATCAAGAAAGCCTCCTCTTTCGCCCTGGTATCGTTATACATTATTGCTCTTCTCAAGACTCTTCCTTTTACGTCGACCGGAATAACTGAACCCGAGGTGGAATCCACAGCCAATGCTTTTATCGAAGCATGATTACTGTTTTTTTGACGAAGACGATATAGCAATCGCCTTAGGCAGGCAAGCGTTTTGTCCCACCATTCTTCAGGGTCTTGTTCGAAAAACACCCCTTCCAGCCAGGAACGAGTTATCGTTTCTCTGCTTTCAGCCACAATATTGCCCTTCAAGTCACTTGCAATACAGCGTACTCCTTGCGTGCCCACATCTATGCCTGCTACAAGATCCATTTCCTATAGTACCTCCCCTTTCAGTCAAGACTATAACACAAAAAACTTTTCTCTAACTATGGTAAAGCAGACTGTAGTATCAAAAAATTTTCAAAGGGTGGGATACCATTTGCCCAAACAGCGTTAAAATTATCCAAAAATAAATCTCTTTTAAAGGTGGTATCAGTCGGAGTGGCTCAAAAATCCGCTTCTTTTAAAAAGGGTGTTCATCGAGGACGCCCCAGAAAACAAACTAAATTTTTAGGCCCGGTTGCTAACCTTGAAGAACACGTTCCGCCAGATTGGTGGAGAACTCTTTTTGGGCCTGTTTACCTCAAAACTGACGGTGATGTAGTCGAGGACACGAATCTTACCCGAACGGAAGTTGATGTGATATTGGAAATTTTGCAACCTTCTCCTGATGCAGCTATTCTGGATCTTTGTTGTGGTCAAGGTAGACATTCTCTGGAACTCGCCAGAAGGGGTTATACCGGAGTTTGTGCTTTGGATCGCTCCAGATATCTCATTCAGAAAGCTAAGAACCAAGCCAGAAAAGAGGGACTTAATGTAGCTTTCAAGGAAGGTGACGCTCGGAAATTACCTTATCCTGATGAGAGTTTTGACTATGTTTTGCTTCTCGGAAACAGTTTTGGTTACTTTGAAAGCATCAGGGATGATATTCTGGTTCTCCGCGAAGTCATGCGAGTTTTAAAACCCATGGGTAAGGTTTTTATTGATGTAGCAGATGGTGAATACCTTCGCAACAATTTCAAAGCTCGTTCCTGGGAATGGATTGATAAAAGGTATTTTGTGTGCAGAGAGCGGTCACTTTCTACGGATAGGACACGTCTCATTTCTCGAGAAATTGTAATACATGCTCAGAAAGGGGTTGTTGTGGACCAGTTCTATAGTGAAAGATTATATTCTGAGAAAAGTTTGAAAGAACTTCTTGAAAAATCAGGTTTTAGTGAAATAACTTTCCACGGTGAATTTGTCCCTCAGTCTTCACGGAATCAGGATTTGGGCATGATGGAACAGCGCATTCTGGTTACTGCCCGTGTCAACAAACAGAAAAAGCGTGTACAGAAGAAAGGCTTAATTCGTTCTCAAAAAGAAATCGTGGTTTTACTTGGTGATCCCAAGCAAAAGGATTTTTTAAAACCTGGAACCGTCTTTGACGAGGACGACTTTTATACCATAGAGCAACTTAAAGAAGCATTAAGCAGGCTGGAGAGATTTCGTTTCACTTTTCTTGATAACCATGGGACGTTGATTAGGGAACTTATAGGCCTGAAGGGTAAGGTTGATTTGGTTTTGAATTTTTGTGACGAAGGATTCAAGAATGATCCCTATAAGGAGTTGCATATTCCCGCTTTACTCGAAATGCTTGATCTACCCTATACCGGTTCTGGACCACAATGTCTGGCCTATTGTTACGACAAGTCTTTGGTAAGAGGTGTAGCCAGGGAAATGGGTGTTCCCGTGCCCAGAGCCTGTTTTATAAAACCCGAGGATATGGCATTTTCTATTCCCATTGCTTTCCCGGTAATCGTCAAACCTAACTTTGGTGATTCGAGCTTTGGCATAACTGAAAAGAGTGTTTGCTTTTCTTTAGAAGAACTTGTCGAGGCAATCGCATGGATACGTGAGAAGCTCGGTTATACGCAACCTATTCTGGTAGAGGAATTTCTTACTGGCAAGGATTTGAGTGTGGGAATTATTGGTAATCTTCCCGACAACTACATTGTTTTACCAATTACTGAGGAAGACTATTCAGAACTTCCTCCCGATTTGCCTCGCATATGTGGCTATGAAGCCAAATGGCTCCCTGATTCTCCGTATGGGAAGGTAAGGTCGGTCAAGGCTGAAATTCCAGAGAGCATCGAGAAGTTAATTGTAGAGCATTCTCTTAAACTCATTGAAAGATTTGGGTGTCGTGATTACGTGAGGCTCGACTGGAGGCTGGATGAAGAAGGATATCCTCGCCTTCTGGAGATTAATCCCAATCCCGGCTGGTGTTATGACGGACATCTTGCCAAAATGGCAGCCATAGGTGGCATGTCTTACTCCGAATTGCTACAAACCATCATCGAAACAGCATTATTAAGGATTGAAAGACAATGAATACGTAATTTTTCTTCCGACAACCTGAAAATTATTTCGAAAGTTACAATAGTTGGGAGTTCGTAACCTTTCCTATGTGCAAAAAAGAGACTTTCCTTACAGGTCTTGGTTACTTACTCCCAAATTTTTGTAGTAGTTCTGGAGTATTCATTTGTCCTACCTGATCAATTGTTTTTTTGTCTGGTGGAATGCTCTTTCCTAATCTGGCAAAGAATTCATTTTTGTGTAAACGGTTGGAGAAATGTCTGGCAGCCCAATCGCTGCTATAGCCGCGCTGGGATGTCATTTCTAAGACAGTGTGTCCCCAGAGTATCATCGCGCTTTCACGAAAGTAAGGCGCTAAGGGCTTAAGATAAGGAGAGTCGAAATCATCAACAAATTTTTGACCGTACTTATTGAGTTCGGTTCCTACGAAAATGGGCATTGCTCTCTTTTTAGCTGCTTCTACTATGGCGTAAAGATTAGCCACTTTTGTTTTCCTCTCTGCAGGATCTTCGAGGTTCCAGTTGCGGTCGGGAACAAGAAATATACTTTCTATATTTTTTTCCAGGCAGAAGTCAAGCAGGAAATCGGGATCTTTTTCACCGTCCCTGGTACCGTCGAGCCAGGAAAAGGAAGGGATGGCTCCGAGTTCCCAAATCATCGAGTTGACCTCTTTCAGAGTTGGAAAATCTCCAGCGTCAGGCTCAATGTACCCAACTCCGCCAAATTTTGCCAGTTTCGTACGAAGAAAGTCGTAAAAATCTGGTTTGTTGTTAATTAAGCTCTTCAGTTTTAGAGGTTCAGCACAAAGCTTTTGTGACCAGAATTCTATCCTTTCTTCCAGCTTGGGGAAAACAAGTTCAGCTTTTGAGTCATAAGCTTTGATTATATGGCGCTCAGTGGGGTTACCACCTGGAGTAAGAGGAAGCACATCCTTTTCATAGTCAATAGCTACTTCCGGCAGATAAGCATTTATTTTTTCTATGACCTTTAAGTTTCTGTTCTGGGCAATCTCACGAAGCCGAGTTAAAGTCTTTTCTGCTGTGCTATTGGGTGTTGGCAACCTGGTAAAGCCATTGCCCATATAATATGCTACACCAGGTTCGTTGGGAGAACTTAATTCCTGCTCTTTAAATTCAGGAAGGTAAATCCTGGTTTCGATACCCGAAGCCACTCGAATGCCTATGCTAAGCCCACCCCATAAGAACTCGGGCATGGCATCGAGCACGTCAAAATCTACGCTTCCTGCCATCTCAAGACGTTCTTTCTTTGCTTTGTAAATAATATGGAGAGGTGAATAGCCATAAGCGTTAAAGGAGAAAAAGGTATGGAAGTGAAGATTAAAAATGGGCAAAGGGGGCTGGAAAGTGATTTCCCCTCTTTTTTCCATATCACATATTTTTAAAAAGGCACTTCTGCGAACCTCGGGGTTAAAGTCATCAAGTAACCGCTCAAGCTCTTCCAACTTCTGCATCAATACCTGCTCCTTTCCTTTTAGGAATGTTGGTGTTTTTATATTACCTCAAACTTCAGAACGCGGAAACAAAATTTTAAAGTGATTGAAAGAACAAAGTTTTCTGTAAGTGTTAAACCTGAAAGAAATAAGAGTAAATAAGAGGGAGG
>JARRBX010000041.1 GCA_029982245.1 Candidatus Atribacteria bacterium
TCTCTCATGGCTTCTGGCATGGACATGACCAAAATTATCTCTAAGAAAATATCCCTGGACGAAGTTCCCGAATACTTGACCCGTCTGCAGACGGACAAAGAACTTGTGAAAGTTACCGCGGTGAATTCTTGAGTTGAGAAAGGAGCGTTTGAGTCATGAAGGATAAGTGGTTGACCACGGAACACCCCGCCATTGTTTTCGAAGATAACGAGGTTGGTCGCTTAAAAAAGCAAATCTGGGATGCTACTGAAGAAGAAATCGACGCTATTCTCAGGGAATACGAGATTCCCTCTCCTTCAGAATTGGGTAAGGCCGGTACCTATATTCAGAACACTCCCCGACACATAGTCATTGAGAAACGAAAAAAGAATGATATCGTTTTTGTTCCCATTGGTTGTACTGAAAACCACGGCCCTCACGCAAACAGCGGTTTGGATACTTTCATGGTAACCCAAATCCTCGAAGGTGTGCGGCGCTACACGGCCAAGCAGGGAAGAGAGGTCAGCTTGGCTTTTCCACCTCTTAACTATGGTGGTCATCCCTATCATCACCTGGGTATGCCGGGTACCATTGTTATGCCCAAGGAAGTGGTGGAAGAGACTGTTATTTACACCATGTTGGGGCTCTGGAATGACGGTTTTCGGAAGATAATTTTGGTGAATAACCATGGGCATCTCTGGATGCTGGAGTCGGCTATTCAGGAGTTCATGAAACGCTTCCAATTGCCAGGGATTTTCATGGTGCTTGACTGGCATCGTGCGGTAAGAGAGTTTTTCTATCCTGCGGGCCGTCCTGATAGCATGGAGACCAACTTTGTCCATGCTGATGAAGCGGAAACCTCCGTTGCTCTTCTTCTTTTCCCGGAAATGATTGATATGAGCGTAGTTCAGGATGCAGAAGGTGAAAGTTTCCTTCCTGAAGGTCACTTTGATAAGTCTGTTGAGCCTTTCAGAAGACCTCACCGCTGGTCAGAAGGCGAAGGCCATGCTGCCATTGAACGAGCTGCAACTCCCATAGGAGTGGTGGGCAAACCCAGCCTTGGTGATCCCCGCAAGGCTAAAAGACCCATTGCTGCTATTTTGAAGTATCTCACTTTGACTGTGGATCATATCTTGGCTGCCTTCCCGCCAGGTACCGTACCACCGGTTGAGAAGGTTACCCTGCGCACTGAAAAAGAAATGGAGCCTTTCCTCAAAGAACCAGGAAGCCCTGGTTGGAAATCAGTGTATGAACTCCCCTACATCGGGGTTTTCCATAAGTTGTAAGAAGAAAAGAGCTGTTGCATTTCACTTAGTTTTTCGTAGGGGTGGAGTGTAGCAGCTCTTGATTGAATCAAAAAGGTTTTGGGGGGTGATGATGGTTTTAGCAAGTGGAGTAGAGAGGTTATTTGGCGTCATTTAAGCCTGAACAGGAAAATTTTTGAAAGGAGGTATATCGCATGCGTTTCCGTATATTGGGTATGGTCTTAACAATTGCTTTGGTAATGGTGTTTTTGTTGAGTAGCTCAGTTTTTGCTGCTGGCGAGAAGATCGTTATTGGAGTGTTAACTTCTACTTTTTCGGATAAATGGTTGAGCTATCTTCACGATGCCATGCGGCAGAAAGCGGAGGAATTGGGTGTTGAGCTGGTTATGACTGATGGTAGAGACGATGTTGCTACTCAGCTGGCAAATCTAGAAAATCTCATTGCGCGCAGAGTCGATGCGATAGTGGCTTGTATGGTTGATGTTACTGCTGCGCAACCTTTTGTTCAGCGTTGTCGAGAAGCTGGTATTCCACTGGTTGGGGTAAATAGGCCTTTTGAGGGATGCGATGTATATATAGGTGGTGATTCTTTGCAGTCTGGTGTTGTCCAAATGGAAGAAGTAGCTTGGATGCTTAATTATAGAGGCAAAATTGGTATTTTGATGGGTGTTTTAGGTCATGAAGCTCAAATTAAGAGAACCCAGGGAAACGAAATGGTTGTTGCTAAGTATCCGGATATGGAAATTGTAGTCAAAGATACCGGAAATTGGGATAGGGCTAAGGGTATGGAAATCGCAGAAAACTGGATTCAGTCTGGTATCGAACTTGATGCTATTGTTTCTAACAACGACGAAATGGCTATTGGGGCTATTCGTGCTTTGGAAGCGGCGGGTAAGCTTGATAAAGTGATTGTGGCGGGTATTGATGCTACTCCTGATGCGCTCAAATATGTTAAGGAAGGAAAGCTCAAGGTCACTGTTTTCCAGGATCCCTTTAAGCAGGGTGGAGGTGCTGTTGAAGCGGCTGTGAAGCTTGTTAGAGGAGAACCGGTAGAAAGCAAATTAATACCGTATGAATTGGTTACAGCTAAAAACGTTGACCAGTATATCAAGCTTTGGGCAGACGCAGGCTGGACCATTGAGTAAGTAGTTACCAGAGGAGCTTCCAAAAGGAAGCTCCTCTGGTTTTTGAAGGGGAGGGAATGGATTTGTCAGAATATGTTTTGGAAATGGTTAACATCTCCAAAAGTTTCCCCGGTGTTAGAGCCTTAAATAAAGTTGATTTTCGAGTAAAAAAAGGGACGATTCACGCTCTTGTAGGAGAAAATGGGGCTGGTAAGTCCACTTTGATGAAGATTCTTATTGGCATGTATCGCCCAGATGAAGGAGAAATCATATTTGATGGAAAAAAGTTTTTACACCTTGATGTTGCAGAAGCGTTAAGGTTGGGCATTTCTATGGTGCATCAGGAATTAACGCCTATACCCTACATGACTGTTGCAGAAAACATAGGCTTGGGGCGCGAACCTGGTGGGAAGATTTTTGTAAATGATAAGGAATTGAATGAGAAAGCAAAAGAGGCTTTGAAGTACCTAGGTGAAGAGATCGATCCAAAGAAAAAGATGAGAGACTTAAGCACTGCTCAAATTCAGATTGTAGAAATTGCTAAGGCGGTTTCGCGGAATGTCAGTTTGATAATAATGGATGAGCCAACTACTGCCCTCACAAAAAAAGAGGTGGAAAACCTTTTTCGGCTAATTCGGAAGTTAAAAGAGCAAGGTATCTCCTTTGTATATATTTCGCATCGTTTAGAAGAAATTTTTGAAATAGCTGATGAGGTTACCGTTTTGCGGGATGGACAACTCATAGGTACAGGGAAAATTGGTGATTTTGATAGAGAAACCCTAATTAAGATGATGGTGGGAAGAGAAATTACTCAATTTTTCCCCAAAATTCAGGTTGATATAGGAGACGCCATACTCGAAGTGAAGAATTTCTCTCTTAAGGGTAAGTTTCACGACATTAGCTTTGAGGTGCGTAGAGGAGAGATATTGGGTATTGCTGGGCTCGTTGGCTCTGGTCGGTCTGAGTTAATGCAAAGTATTTTTGGTGTTATTCCTCCAGACAGAGGAGAAGTTTACAAAAATAAACAAAGAATCAATATTCGTTCTCCAGAAGATGCTATCAGGCATGGAATCGCTTTTCTTACTGAGGATAGAAAACGCAGTGGTTTGTTTTTGCCTTTGAGTGTTCTTGATAACATGATCATGCCCAATCTTGAAAAATTTGAAAAGTGGTTTTTTGTTTCTGATCGTTTGGCTTGCGCTGTTTGCGAAAACCTTCGGAAAGAACTTGATATTAAAACACCCACTCTTTACCAAATTGTCCGGAATCTGAGTGGTGGGAACCAACAGAAGGTTGTGCTTGCTAGGTGGTTGATGCGTGATGCTGAGATTCTAATTTTGGACGAACCAACTAAAGGCATTGACGTTGGTGCTAAAGCGGAGATTCATTATCTAATGTCTCGCTTGGCGGGGCAGGGTAAAGCAATCATTATGATTTCCTCAGAAATGCCAGAAATACTGGGGATGAGCGATCGTATCTTGGTGATGCATGATGGGAGGATTACCGGCGTTCTTGACCGTAAAGAAGCAAATCAGGAAAAAGTAATGGCTCTAGCATTAAGTTAAAGGGAAAAGGAGGAATTCCAAGGTGGAAACATCAGGCAAAGAAACAATTTTGAAGAGACTTCTTCTTGGTGATTTTGGTATTATTTTAATATTTTTAGCTTTAGCAATTGTTATGTCAATTCTTACTCCAGTATTCTATACTCCCGTAAATCTTCTGAATATTTTGAGACAGGTATCAGTAATCGGTATTATTAGTTTTGGAGTTACGCTGATAATCATTGCGGGTGGAATCGATTTATCACCTGGTTCGGTAGCTGCTTTTGTTGGAGTGGTAGTGGCTGGTTTTGTTAGTAATGGCCATTCACTCCTTGTTTCTTTACTTGTTGCTTTGGCGGTAGGCGCTCTTTGTGGCCTAACTAACGGTAGCTTGGTTGCTTTTACTGGTATTCCACCCTTTATTGCTACCTTGGGCATGATGAGTATTGCCAGGGCTTTAGCTTTAATCTACAGTAAAGGTAGGCCTATCACTCTTACTTCCGAGGCTGCTTCTTTTCTTGCTATTGGTTCTGGAAAATTACTGGGTATACCGATACCGGTACTTATTTTTATTTCTACTGGGGTTTTAAGCCACATAATTCTTAAAAAAACGCGATTTGGAAAGTATGTTTTTGCTGTAGGTGGAAATGAGCAGGCAGCTGTTGTATGCGGCATCAACGTGAGAAAGATAAAAATATACGTTTTTACTTTTGGTGGGATCATGACAGCTTTGGCGAGTATAGTATTGACTTCTCGGGTCAGTTCTGGCAATCCTACGGCAGCTTTAAGTTATGAGTTAGATGCTATTGCAGCTACTGTTATTGGTGGTACAAGCTTGAGTGGAGGAATAGGCAGCATTTTTGGCGCCTTTATTGGTGCGCTAATCATCGGTTCACTTAACAATGGTTTAAGCCTTTTGGGTATTTCTCCTTACTGGCAGCAGATTGCTAAAGGCGTGGCTATCATTGCTGCAGTGATTTCCGATGTTTATCGCAGTAAATCGTACCGATAGAGCTGGGTTATTTTTCGGTAAAAAACAAGAAAGGAGAGTAGACAATGACCCCGCGTGAACGAGTCGTGAAGGCTCTTTCTCATCAAGAAACTGATAAACTTCCGTTGGACATAAATCCAATTCTTAATACTGGAATTCATGTTTCAACCCTTCACAAGTTGAAGGTAGCTCTGGGCCTAATTTCAGAGAAAGAACCAGTGAAAGTTGTCGACCCCTATCAGATGTTGGGAGAAATTGATAACGAGCTAAGGAAAGCTTTGGGAATCGATACTGTTCCCCTAATGCCATATAAAAACTTTTTTGGTTTTGAAAATACTGACTGGAAACCCTGGACTTTTTTTGATGGTACACCACTTTTAGTTCCCGGCAAGTTCAACACCACTCCTGATGCCAATGGCAATATTTACCAATACCCCCTGGGCGATACCCGTTTTCCACCTTCTGCCAAAATGCCCAAAGATGGGTTTTACCATGATGCCATTATCCGTCAAAAGCCCTTTCGCGATGAAGACCTCAAAGTTGAAGATCAGATTGAGGAATATACCCTGCTTACTGATGAAGAACTAAGCTATTACGAGCAAGAATCAAAACGACTTTATGAAGAGACCGATTACGCTGTAGTTTTTGGAGGGGTTCCCGGTACTAACTTAGGGGACGTTGCTTATGTTCCTGGTCCAGCCCTTCCAGACCCCAAAGGCATCCGAGATGTAGAGGAGTGGTATGTTTCTCTTGTTATCAGAAAAGACTTTGTGCGGGAAGTGTTTGCGAGGATGACAGAAATCGGTTTGGAAAATTTAAGGCTTCTTTATCAGGCGGTGGGTGATAGAATCCAAGTCATAATGATTTCTGGTACTGATTTTGGTTCGCAAAATGGCTTGTTTATTTCAAGAGAAGCTTACCGAGAGCTCTTCAAGCCCTTCCACAAAAAGATCAACGATTGGGTTCATCAGAACACGTCCTGGAAAACCTTCATTCACACCTGTGGTGGGGTTTATGAGCTCTTACCTGATCTTCGTGAATCAGGGTTTGACGCTTTGAACCCAGTACAAATTTCAGCTGCTGGCATGGATCCTGAAAAACTGAAAAAGGATTTTGGTGCTTATTTCACCTTTTGGGGAGGAAGCATTGATACTCAGAAAACTCTTCCTTTTGGAAGCCCCGAGGAAGTTAAAGAAGAAGTTAGGCAACTCATCAGTATTTTCCGCCCTGGTGGAGGATTTGTCTGTGCTCCGGTGCACAACATTCAGGCCAATGTGCCTGTTGAAAATGTTTTGGCTTTCTTTGAGGCTGTTAACCAATATCGTTAGGGGAGGTTTGTTAATATGACACCGAAGTTGGGTTTTAATGGCGCAACAACCATGAAAGCCAGTCTCATTGAGGATGCCGAAGTTAGTAAAAAGGCAGGTTTTGAGTACTTAGAGCTACGAGATAATAAGTTGGAGACTTTGTTGAAGGATAAAAGCTTGCCTGAAATCAGAGACATTCTTCAGCATATTGGTATTCAACCTTTAGCTATGAATTCTTTAGAGCGGGCTACTTTGCATGATCGAACCGGTTTTCAGGAAGTTAAAAACAGAGCAGAAAAGCTCTGTCAATATTCTTCTGCGCTTAACTGTCCTATTCTTATTGTTGTTCCAACGTTTTTGAATGATTTGACAGGTAAGCCAGATAGACAAACCATTAAACAAGATGCTTGTTTGGTCCTCGAAGAGCTTGAAAAGATTGCCCGTTCCCACGAAGTTAAAATTGCTTTCGAATTTTTAGGTTTTGCTAATACATCGGTGAATTCGCTTTCATTCGCTAATGAAATTGTTTCGGAACTTAATAATCCAAACATTGGACTAACTATCGATACTTTTCATTTCTTTTTGAGTGGCGAACCTCTTTCTGTTTTGGATCAAATTCCTTCTGAAAGAATTTTCTTGGTTCATATTACTGATGCTGAGAATGTTTCTAAAGAAACAATACAAGATAAGCATCGGACAGTTCCTGGAAACGGAGTTCTGCCTCTCAAGGATTTTGTTCGTAAGGTTCAGGCTATTGGTTACCAAGGAGTGTATTCTATCGAGCTTTTCAATCCTACTTACTGGGAGTGGGATCCTGAAGAGGTTGCTAAACTTTGCTATCAGAGAATGAAGATGCTTTTTGAATAAAATAATGTGAACAGGGGGAACGTGTGAATGATTAAGTTGGGACTGGTTGGTGCTGGGCGGATTGGGAGACTTCATGCGGAAAACATTGTTTATGGAATACGCGGTGCAGAACTGGTTACTGTTGCTGATACACTCCTCAATGAGGAAATGGAGCAATGGGCATACAGCCTTGGTGATCCCCGCAAGGCTAAAAGACCCATTGCTGCTATTTTGAAGTATCTCACTTTGACTGTGGATCATATCTTGGCTGCCTTCCCGCCGGGTACCGTACCACCGGTTGAGAAGGTTACCCTGCGCACTGAGAAAGAAATGGAACCTTTCCTCAAAGAACCAGGAAGCCCTGGCTGGAAATCAGTGTATGAACTCCCCTACATCGGGGTTTTCCATAAACTGTAAGGTTTGGTTCCTCGCTGTTTGCAGGAAATACTGCGGACAGCGAGGAAACCTTAAGAGAGGAGGTGGAGACTAAAGAGAGATTGAAAAATGAGATCAACAGCAGATGAATCATGGAATTACTCAGATGGTGTGCTTTGAAGAAGGTGGAAATTACTAATTTTTGATTACTGAATAGGGGGTTGAAATAATGAAAGCAAGGAGGAAATTATTTCTGGTTTTGACAGTGGTTTTGCTGTCCATTATTTTTCTTGGAATTGGTGCGAACGTTAGTTTGGCTCAAGAAGAAAAAATTAATATATGGGTAGTAGTGCATGGAGGTATAGCTGATCCTTTCTGGAAGCGTGTAGAAAAGGGAGTGATGGATGCGGCTAACAATCACCCTGATCTGGAAGTTACTTATACGGGGCCTTCTGTTTATAACTTTACTGAATTTATGGCTGATATCGAGGCTGCTATTGCCAGCAAGCCGGATGCCTTGGTTTGTACGCTAACCGAACCTGAGGCAATGGACGAAGTTTTACGAACTGCTATTGCCAATGGGTTACCGGTAGTCGCTATTAATGCTCCTGATTTGCGGGAACCGCTGGAAAGCAGGATACCAGTTCTAACCTATGTAGGAGAAGATTCTTACTATATAGGGGTGGTAGCTGCTGAGGAGACGCTGAAGCGCTTTACCCCAAAACGAGCACTGTTTGTCAATCATCATCCAGGGGCCAAGAATATTGAAATGAGAGGTCGAGGATTCGTTGAAACTATGAAAAAACATGGCATTCCTGCTGAATCGCTTGACATCACAGCTGATGCTGTTCAAGGGGCCGAAGTTACATTGGCTTATCTTACTGCTCATCCCGATACTGAGGTTATCTTTAGCACCAATACTCTCCGAACAGAAGCTATTGTAACCAGACTCTTAGATGAGGGAATAGACGTAGGGAATGAGGTAAAGATTGCTTCCATGGATATTTCCGAAAAAGTTTTAGAATATATTGAAGAAGGTAAAGTAATGTTTACTCTTGACCAGCAACAGTATTTGCAAGGTTATTTGGGTGTGGAGTTTGCTTACCTCCACGCTAAGTATGGGTTTACTCCTCCTCCTGCGCCAGTTTCCACTGGTCCAGCAGTTATTACCGCCGAAGACATACCCACCTTACTTGAGGGAGTAAAAGAGGGTTATAGATAAGCTTCAGAGTGGCGGAGCAGGCACGCTCCGCTGCTCTCTACACTCTGTGTTTTTAGGAGGTGATTCCAGTGTTCACTATGAAGGTTTGGGAGATGACTTCTACTGATAAGAACAAAAGTGAGTTTTCTGGATGGAGCTTTGGAGAAATCAGGAGAATTCCAGAATTCGGTGCACTGGTGGCCTTTTTAGCGCTTTTTGTGTTTTTTGGCATTTCCGCTCCCAGTTTTTTTACCATTCGAAACATTACGTCTCTACTTACCATCACGGCTGAGTTAGGAATTATGACTGTGGGTATCTCTTTCCTGATGATTGGTGGTGAGATTGATCTTTCTGTTAGTGGTGTGTACGCCATGGCTGGATTTATCTTTGTAACTTTGGCTAACATTTTCACCTTTTCTGCGAGTTCTCTTGTAGCTTTGGTTATAGCCCTTCTTGTTTCCGTTTTTGTTGGTTTTATCAATAGTCGGGTGGTTTTGAGAGGAAGCATACCTTCTTTTATAGCTACATTGGGAATGATGATGTTTTTGAGGGGGATTCTTTTGGGAATCACGGGTGGACGCTCTATTTCCTACACTGGAGATGGTTTGGTGCCAACTCTTTTAACGGGGATTATGCCTTATCGATTTAGGCCATCTCATTTCTGGTTCATTGCAGTAGTAATAGTTTTTTCATTTGTTCTTAATCGTACCATATTTGGTAATAGGGTCTTTGCTACTGGGGGGAAGAAATTGGCGGCTTATACCATGGGGGTTAACATAAATCGGGTAAAAACTGTTTGTTTTATGATTTCATCCGCTTTGGCTGGCTTGTCGGGGGTAATTGCTATCAGTCGATTTAATCTTGCTAACGTGTCCTTTGGTCAAGGAATGGAGTTGGAGGCGATTGCAGCTGCAGTGATTGGGGGAACTCTTATGACTGGTGGCTATGGTTCAATCATAGGAGCAGCATTTGGAGCGGCCATCATGGGTATGGTACGAACTGGTCTGGTCATGGCAGGGGTTCCCAGTTACTGGTATAACGCTTTTGTAGGAGTAATCTTGGTAATAGCAGCCGTGGTGAACTTGAAGCTGAGAAGCGCTGTTTTAGGAGAAGTGGAGTAAGGGGGATGAGGAGATGAACCAAGGGCAACCATTAGTAAAAATGGAAAACATCCATAAGAGTTTTGGTAAGGTGAAAGCTTTAAAAGGAGTAGATTTTGAAGTTTATGAGCAGGAAGTAGTAGGACTTCTGGGAGACAACGGGGCGGGAAAATCTACTTTAATCAAAATTTTGTCCGGAGTCTATCAACCTGATGAAGGAAATATATATATTCAAGGTAAAAAGGTGGAAATCAATTCTCCCGAAGAAGCTCGTGAACTGGGTATTGAAACTGTTCATCAGGACCTTTCCTTGGTGGAAAAAATGAGTGTAGTTCGGAATTTCTTTTTAGGCAAGGAGCTTACTAAAAGGGTAGGTTTCATGGAAATTCTGGATCTGAAGAAAATGAGTTATGAATGTATGAGGGGTCTAAAAGAGGTGGGAATCGAGCTTCGTTCTCCTACTGATTTTGTTTCTACGCTTTCTGGTGGGCAAAGACAAGCTATTGCGATTGGCAGAGCGGTTTATTTTGGAGCACGAATCCTTATTTTAGACGAACCCTTACGTAATCTTTCCATCCGAGAACAAAGAACCATATTGAACCATATTCGCGAAGCTAGAAACAAGGGATCTTCGGTTATTTTTATTACTCACAATATTCATCATGTGTGTCCGGTGGCTGACCGAATAGTACTTTTAGAAAACGGAGAAAAGTTAGGAGAAGTAAAAGCAGGGGAGTTAACCCCGGAGGAAATTGCCGAGTGCATTGCCAACGGTCAGATGATAGAAAAATAACGATTTGCTAATCAAGAACGGAGGGAGAAGAGATAATGACCCCGCGTGAACGAGTCGTGAAGGCTCTTTCTCATCAGGAAACTGATAAACTCCCGCTGGACATAAACCCAATTCTTAATACCGGAATCCATGTTTCGACGCTTCACAAATTAAAAGTGGCTCTGGGTTTAATATCTGAGGAAGAGCCAGTGAAAGTAGTTGATCCTTATCAAATGTTGGGAGAAATTGATGATGATCTGAGGAAAGCTTTAGGGATTGATACTATTCCATTGATGCCATACAGAACTTGTTTTGGTTTCGAAAATGCTGACTGGAAACCCTGGACCTTTTTTGACGGTACACCCCTTTTGGTTCCCGGCAAGTTCAACACCACTCCCGATGCCAATGGTGATATTTACCAATACCCTCTGGGTGATACCCGTTTCCCACCTTCTGCCAAAATGCCCAAAGATGGATTCTATCATGATGCCCTGATTCGCCAGAAACCCTTCCGTGATGAGGAACTCAAAGTTGAAGACCAGATTGAGGAATATACTCTGCTCACTGACGAAGAGCTGAGCTATTACGAGCAGGAATCAAAACGGCTTTATGAAGAGACCGATTATTGTATAGTTTGTGGTGAAGTTCCGGGAACTAATTTAGGCGATATTTCTTTTGTGCCTGGTTTGTCTCTCCCAGATCCTAAAGGTATCCGGGATGTAGAAGAATGGTATGTTTCTCTTCTCGTCAGGCAAGATTTTGTGCGGGAAGTTTTTGCTAAAATGACAGAAATTGGTTTAAAAAACTTGAAGTTTCTCTACCAGGCTGTAGGTAATAGGATCCAGGTAATTAAGATTTCTGGTGCTGATTTTGGCTCACAGAATGGTTTGTTTATTTCAAAGGAGATTTATTGTAAGCTCTTCAAGCCCTTCCACAAAAAGATTAACGATTGGGTTCATCAGAACACTTTCTGGAAAACCTTCATTCACACCTGTGGCTCAATCTATGCCCTTCTTCCAGACCTGAAAGAAGCTGGATTTGATATTCTTAACCCAGTTCAGATTTCAGCTGCTGAAATGGATCCCGAAAAGCTCAAAGAGGAGTTTGGAAAGGATTTCACTTTCTGGGGAGGAAGCATTGATACTCAGAAAACTCTTCCTTTTGGAAGCCCTGAGGAAGTTAAAGAGGAAGTGAAAAGACTTATTAGTATCTTTCGCCCTGGTGGAGGATTTGTCTGTGCTCCGGTGCACAATATTCAGGCCAATGTGCCTGTGGAAAATGTTTTGGCTTTCTTTGAGGTTGTTAACCAATATCGTTGAGAAAGATTAATCAATGTGGAACTGAGATCAAGTTTCAAATAGAACAACAACCATGAAGGTCAGTCTTATCGAGGACGCTATCAGAGAATGAAGATGCTTTTTGAATAAAATAATGTGAACAGGGGGAACGCGTGAATGATTAAGTTGGGACTGGTTGGTGCTGGGCGGATTGGGAGACTTCATGCGGAAAACGTTGTTTATGTAATGCGTGGTGTAGAAATGGTTGCCATTGCTGACGCATTTCTCAACGAGGAAATGGAAAAATGGGCACATAGTCTTGGTGTAGCGAAGATTACCAGAGAAGTGAGAGATGTTTTTTCTGATCCCGAAATCGATGCGGTTTTAATTTGTTCTCCTTCAAATACTCATGAGGACTACATTATGGAAGCAGCAAGAAACGGGAAACACATCTTTTGTGAGAAACCGATTGGCAGCAACTTGAGTAAAATTGAGAAAGCTCTGCAGGTTGTTGAGGATAACAAAGTGAAGTTGCAGATTGGTTTTGTGCGCCGTTTTGACCATAACCACAAGAAAGTCCATGATGCAGTGAAAGAAGGTAAGATAGGAGAACCCTGGTTGGTGAAAATCACTTCTCGAGATCCCCAACCTCCTTCTGTGGATTACCTCAAAACCTCTGGTGGCATATTTTTCGATATGACTATTCACGATTTTGACATGGCGAGGTATCTTTCAGGAAGTGATGT
>JARRBX010000042.1 GCA_029982245.1 Candidatus Atribacteria bacterium
GCAGCTTGGAGAATTCAAGAATACTTTGGCACAGCTTCCTGAACAGTTTGTGAGCAAAGAAGAAGGGGAAACGCTGCGCTCCTTGCTTGAGGAAAAACTAAAAACTCTGCAAGGGAAGCTGGAAGACTTTGAGCGTAATCTCAATGAGCTACACGGCGCTTTTAGCAGCCTGGAGCAGGAGTTTACTCAATATCAGCAGGAGAACGCGCAAGAGATGGAAGAACGTTTTCTGGAAATCAAAGCCCAGGGAGAGCAACTTGTTGCTTCGCTCCGGGAAGAAGTGAGTAGAATTTCTGAGCAGGTGATGCAGCTTGAAGAAGACTTGGGTCGAAAGAGCGAAGATCTGAACGCTCTTTTTGGAAAATATGAACAGCTCGTTCAGAGCTTGGATGTGCTGAAACAATCTCTTCCCCAGCTTGGGGATGATATCGCAAAGCTGAAGGTTACCATTGCCGAGGAGGGGGCAAGCTGGCAGCAAAAGTTCCAGGAATTGCTTCAAAGCACAAGGGGGGAAATTGAAAAAGTTTTGGCCAGTTTACCTGATAAGGCTTACCTTGAAGAATTGACCCAATCAGTGGCCGATTTGGTCCAGGAACAGTTAAACATTAAAGAGGAAATTGCTGTTTTGAAAAAGCAGCGGGAGTCGTTGCTCGCCCAGTGGGAGGAAAAATTGAAGGCTATCGAGGAATTGAAACAACAGCTGGCAAGCTTTGCTGAGGAGAAGGCAAATCGGGAAGAGGTGGCACAAATCGTTTCAGAGATGAATCAGTTAACCGCTACCAAGGAAGCGCTTGAAGCTCAACTGCAGGAAATAGATCGGAAAATAAATAGTTTGGAAGAGCAGTGGTCTTCACTGGATGCAGCCAGCATTGGAGAAAGTTTGAGCGCTTTGCAGGAAGAAGTGGACAGACTTTCTGCATCTTTAAACGGTGTTTTACAGAGGCTCAATGAAGTGCCTGAGCAAGAAGCTGTTCAGGAACTGAGCTCTACTCTGGAAGAAGTCCTGGCTCAGTTTTCGGCCTTGAAAACCTTTGCTCAGGAGACCCTACGTCAGGAAATTCAGATCAAAATAAACGCTGTAGAGAAAAAGATGGCGGAACTCTCTGAGAGCATGCTTTCGGCACTTGAAGATGCCAAAGTGGATTCTCAGGAGCTGGAAAATATTAAACAGGCCTTGGCAGAGCTTTCTGCTTCTAAGAAGACTCTGGAGGAGAAAGTGAATCAGATTTTGGAAACCCTGGAGGAGAAAGAGGCGGTGGAAAATGTTCAGGAGGACCTGGACGTATTGACCCAGCAAAAGGAAGCCTTACGGTCTGAAATAGCCCGGTTAGGTGAGGAAAGAGCTACCATCGACCAGAGGCTTCAGGAAAAAATTCAGGAACGGGAACGCATTGAGCGGGAAATTCAGGAACTTAAAGAAACCAAGGGTTCGCTTGAAGAAATTGCTCGACTTGAGGAAGAAAAACGCAAAGCACAGGAAGCTATCGATGCCTTGCAAAAGGAGCTTGCTGCCAAGGACCAGCAAATAGAGGAATTACAACGCGAGAACGAGCGCTTGAGTGCTCTGCTTGAAGAAAGCAAGAAGTATACTTCCTACGTTATCTTGCCCTGGGATAATCTATGGACTATCGCTCGCCGGTACTATCGCGATGGCAGGAAGTGGGAAATCATTTTGGAAGCTAACAAGGACCTGATTACGGATCCTTTGAAATTGAAACCTTATACCGAGATTAAAATACCCCGCTTTCCCGATAACGATCCTTGAAAAGTGCAGGAAAGGGAGGCCTGATTATGGAGTTAAGCGAAGTAATAAGATC
The DNA here is from genome assembly GCA_029982245.1 of Candidatus Atribacteria bacterium. Classification (GTDB taxonomy): domain Bacteria; phylum Atribacterota; class Atribacteria; order Atribacterales; family Thermatribacteraceae; genus Thermatribacter; species Thermatribacter velox. Next base: position 1,818 of record JARRBX010000042.1, read on the forward strand.
TCGTCGAAGCGTTCGTAAGTTTCGCAGTGAAGAGGTTGTGGAAGAAGACTTAAAAGAGATTCTGGAAGCGGCTCGCATGGCGCCTTCCGCGGGAAATCTGCAACCCTGGAAATTTATCGTGGTCAGAAACGAAAAAAAGAAACGCTATCTGGCTCAGGCTTGCTCAGGGCAGGAATTTGTGGGCGAAGCTCCGGTGGTCATTGTTGCCTGTGCTACGGGACGGGGTGGTTTCATTGGCAAATACATGGAAAGCTGGCCGATTGATGTAGCTATTGCCTTCACCCACCTCATTCTTGCAGCCTGGAACAAAGGGCTTGGGACTTGCTGGATCGGTGATTTCGATGAAGAAAAAGTGAAAGAAATCTGTGAAATACCGCCTGAAGTCAGAGTGGTGGCTATTACTCCTTTAGGTTACCCGGTGAAAGTTCCTCAGGCTACTCAGCGCAAATCCTTGGAGAGGATTGTTAGTGAAGAGGTGTATACTCCCTGACGGGAAGTGAGTCGTCTTGGTGCTCAGGATTGAAGTGGATGACGTTCTGGTGTTGAAAAAGAAGCACCCCTGCGGTAGTTCGGAGTGGAAAGTGACCCGGGTAGGGGTGGATATTGGCATTAAATGTCTGGGGTGTGGGCGTTTTGTAATGATACCCCGGCGTAAGCTGGAGCGCAAAATTCGGGAAGTGGTACGCCGGGGTATCCGACTTAAACCGCACCAGATAGCTGTGGAGATTTGAGATGGGCCTCAAGGCTGGTATCATCGGGCTTCCCAACTCTGGAAAGACCACCCTCTTTAATCTGCTCACCCGGGCTCATGCTGCTGTGGCTCCTTACCCTTTTTGTACCATTGAGCCTAATCTGGGGGTAGTGAGTGTTCCTGATTCTCGCTTGGAAAAGTTGGCTGAAATTCTGAAGCCTCCCCGAATAGTGCCCGCTACGGTGGAATTTGTGGATGTTGCGGGTCTTGTGAAGGGTGCGAGTAAGGGAGAGGGCTTGGGTAACCAGTTTTTGAGTGCCATACGCGGCGTGGACGCTGTAGTGGAAGTAATCCGCTTTTTTATGGATCCTGATATTCCTCATTTTATGGGAGAGCTTGATCCCCTGCGGGACCGAGAAGTGGTGGATATTGAGCTCATGCTCTCGGACCTGGAGATTGTAGAAAGGCGTCTTCAAAAAGTTCAGGAGCTTTTCAAAAAGACTTCCAGTAAAGAGCTGGAAAAAGAAAGAGACCTGCTTTTGCGCGTTCGAGATGCTCTTTCCCAGGGGATACCTCTTCGCAAGCTTACTTTTAGTGAAGAAGAAAGGGTTATTTTGAAACCTTTTCAATTGATTACCCTTAAGCCCATCATTTACCTTGCCAACCTTGATGAGAGCGAACAAGCTCGTGCTCTTTATCAGAAAATGGAAGCCTGGTGTAAACAAGAAGGAGTCCCGCTACTTCCTCTGCTTGTCAAGCTGGAGGAAGAGCTTCAGGAGATTGAAGATCTCAAGGAGCGTACAGTTTTCATGCAGGAGTTTGGTCTCAAGGAGAGCGGTCTTACAGCCTTTATTCGTGAGACCTACGCCACCCTGGGGTTGATCACTTTTTACACTTTTGGTGATAAAGAACTTCGTGCCTGGGAACTGTTGCAGGGCTCTACAGCGAAAGAGGCAGCAGGTAAAGTGCATACCGACATGCAAAAGGGATTTATTAAAGCTGAGGTCATCAACGCCCGGGAGCTTCTCGAAATTGGTTCTCTGGAGCAAGCTAAAGCCCTGGGCCGCGTTCGCTTGGAGGGAAAAGATTATCGGGTTCAGGATGGAGACTTGCTCTATTTTCACTTTTCGGTTTGAATGGTTTCCCCCCGCATTTTCTCGGCTATCTTCTGTTGTGTTTGCCATTGCCCAAAAAGCCGGCCTCTTCTGGCCAGATTTCCCAGGAGCTTCAGTTCTTTCCGGGTAAGCCTGCGGGGAATGGTGTTGGCAAAGGGAGTACCTGGGAGAGGCATAAAGGCATGAGCATGGATTTGCGCGCCTTGGGTAAGGAGCTTTTCAATGAGAGAAACGGTTCTTTGAAAGTCTTCCTCGCTTTCCTGAGGAAAGCCAAAAATAAAGTCCACGATGGGGACAAAACCAGCAGAGGCTGCAGCCTCTGCTGCCTGCAAAACATCTTCACTACTGTGACCCCGCCCGATTGTCCGAAGTAAGCGGTCGCTTCCCGATTGGGCGCCAATAACCAGATTACGGTTGTCAACCAATTTTTTGAGTTCCCAAGCTACTTCCCGGCTCAGAAATTCTGGACGCACTTCTGATGGAAAAGAGCCAAAGAAAATGCGCCCCTTTTTTCCAATTATGCGCCGTATTTCAGAAAGCAAGTTTAAGCAAGCATCAAAGTTGAGCGTTTTTCCATCGGGAGAACCGTAGGAAAGAGCATTGGGAGAAATGAAGCGAATGTCGGTCAGGTTATTTTTGGACATCATACGGGCATATTCCAGTATTGCTTCCAAGGGGCGGTGGCGGGGTTTTTTGCCGAAGAGATAGCTGGTTTGGCAGAAGTAACATCCGAAAGGGCAACCTCGGGTTATTTCCAAAGGACCGAATATGCCCAACCAGACTGGTGAGGGAAGATATTCACCCAACACAACGGGTTCTCCCTTGAGTACGCGTGATGTTTGCGGGAGAGGTTTCTCTTTCCATTCCTGGAGAACTTTCGCTATGGTTTTTTCTCCTTCCCCTTTCACAATCCAGTGCGCTATTCCTTCAAAATCGGCGCTTTTTGCGCTGGGGTGGGGACCGCCAACACAGATGCCAAGATGAGGGTTTTTCTCGCGAAGTTCCTGAAGCAATGCTCTGCGCTCTCTCCATTCCTTGCTCATGGAAGAGACCAAAAGCAATGCTTTGCTGGATGACAAGGCTACCTGGTAGAGTTCTTCTGAGGAGGTACAAAATTTGATGTTAAACTCTTTGCGGTTACCGATAGCTCCCAAAATAGCGTTAAGGCTAAACCGGTTAGGTCTTTCGTAGAGAACTAGCAGGGCAGGTTTTTGTTTAGTCAACCTTTTGTTTCTCCTGCGATAGTTTTTATCTTTTCCGATACCATTTCTGGTAAAAATCCAGATACTCTCCGGATATCACCCGCTCTAACCACTGGTGGTGGTTGAGGTACCACTCCACAGTCTTTTCCAGTCCTTCTTCAAAGGAGATTTCTTTTTTCCACCCCAACTCTTTTTCTATCTTACTTACCTCCAATGCATAGCGCCGGTCATGACCCGGGCGGTCCTTTACGTGACGGATTAGTTTTTCATTTATAAGCGGATCTCCAGTTTTCTTCTGAAGAATTGCCAGAATTTTGTGCACCACTTCCAGATTTTCTCGTTCTTCCTGGGCTCCTATATTGTACACTTCTCCCGGTTTTCCTTTTTCAATCACCAGGGCCAGAGCACGGCAGTGGTCGAGTACATAAAGCCAATCCCGGATTTGCCTTCCGTCACCATAAATGGGAAGTTCCTGATGTTTGAGGGCGTTCCAGATCATAAAAGGGATGAGCTTTTCCGGAAACTGATACGGCCCGTAGTTATTACAGCAGCGGGTTATGACTACCGGGAGACCATAGGTAACCCAGTAAGAACGGGCCAATAAGTCCGCAGCTGCCTTGCTGGCTGCGTAGGGGCTTCGGGGACAAAGAGGGCTTTCTTCAGTAAATCGACCCTCGGGACCCAGAGTGCCATAGACTTCATCAGTAGAGATTTGAATGAATTTTTTATTCTGTGTTGATTTGTCTTTCTGGAGCCAATTTTTTCTGGCCACTTCCAGTAGATTCTGAGTTCCCATGACATTGGTTTGCAGAAAAACTTGAGGATTGTCAATGGAGCGGTCTACGTGAGACTCCGCAGCAAAGTTGACCACCACATCGATGTCGTAAAGAGAAAACAAATGTTCCACAAGCTCTGTGTTGGCAATATCTCCCCGCACAAAAATGAAGCGCTCTTTTTCTTTTTGTTGCACTGGGGCCAGGTTTTCCAGATTACCAGCGTAGGTCAGTTTATCGAGGCCAATAATTTTGCATTCGGATTTTGAACGCAGGTAGAAGTGTACGAAATTACTGCCGATAAATCCTGCGCATCCGGTTACCAGTAAAATCATTTGAGGATTTCCTCCCTTATGAAACGCTCAGTAGCTTCTTCCCAGCTGGGCATCTGAAAATTGATGGTTTCTTTTAATCCAAAATTGTCGAGCACCGAGAATTTTGGTCTGTGGGCAGGGAGAGAAAATTCCTCCTGCCGAGCTGGCTCTATTGCTCCTTTCCAGCCTGTTTTTCTCAGGAAATACTCTGCCCACTGGTAACGACTGGCTGGGGTATTGGTTATGTGATATATACCCCAGGCCCCTTCCCGTAAAAGTAGGTAGCTGGCCCGGGCCAGGTCATTTGCATAGGTGGGGGAACTTACTTCATCGCAGGCGATACGCAACCGATTTTGCTTTGTAGACCAGGAGAGTACCTTACGGAGAAAGTTCCTTTCTCCTTTTCCAAATACCCAGCTGGTTCGGATAAGGTACCATTTACTGGCAAGAAGTATCAGCTTTTCTCCCAGTAGTTTGCTCTCTCCGTAACGGTTAAGGGGACAGGGTGTGTCAAAAATGGTATAAGGAGTGCCCTTCTGGCCGTCAAAGACGTAGTCGGTTGAAAAGTGCATGAGCTCTATGTTCTCTTCTTGAGCGACTATGGCTAAATTGCGCACGCCTATGCCGTTTACAAGGTAGGCTTTTTGCCACTCCTTTTCCGCTCTATCCACGTCGTTGAAGGCAGCGCAGTTTATAATGTGGGTGAAACCCTTGCCCCGGATGGCTTCTCGCAGAAGCTGCAGGTTAGTGATATCCAACTCTTGGTGTCCCCGGGCACAGTAATGTATTCCCTCTTTTTCAAAGAGTTCCTGAAAGGCCTGACCAAGCTGCCCCCAGGCTCCCGTTAAAAGAACTTTCATAGTTTCCCCCATTTTTTGCGTAGCCATTCGCTGAACGAAGGCCAGCTTTCGTCTTTGCGAGAAAGCAAGGGTCTGGTAATGCCATATTCCTGTAAAGGCCACTCAATGCCCAGTTCCGGGTCGTCCCAGCGAATTCCCCCTTCGCATTTGGGATGGTAGTAGTCAGTGGCTTTGTAAATAACGTCAGCCCAATCACTCAGGACTAAGAAACCGTGGGCAAAACCGGGAGGTATGTAAAGCATGCGGAAGTTTTCTTCGCTGAGAATCGTTCCCCACCACCTGCCAAAGGTGGGTGACGAGGTACGCAGGTCCACTGCCACATCGAAAATGCTACCTCGAACTACCCGGATTAATTTACCCTGAGGATGAGGGTCCTGGAAGTGTAGCCCTCGCAATACCCCCTTTTGGGAGCGAGAGTGATTATCCTGAACAAATTGAAGCTTAAGGCCTATTTTAGCAAAGGCTTGCTGATTCCAGAACTCCATGAAAAACCCCCGCTGGTCCTTGAAAATTTGGGGTTCAATCAGAAAAAGATCGGGAAGCTCGGTGGGAATTTTCAAAAACTCACTCATTTTTGCTCTCCGTTAGCAATTTCAATTAAGTATTTTCCGTAGTCAGTTTTTTCCATTGCCTTGCCCAGTTTGAGTAACTGTTCACGATCAATATAACCCATTCGATAGGCTACCTCTTCGATGCAGCCGATGTAAAACCCCTGTCTTTTCTGTATGGTTTCCACAAAATTGGCTGCTTCGAGCAAACTCTCGCAAGTTCCCATGTCTAACCAGGCGAAACCTCGGCCCAGGATTTCTACCTGGAGTTCTCCTCGCTCCAAGTATTTGCGGTTAAGGTCGGTTATTTCCAGTTCCCCCCGGGCAGAGGGTTTTAGCTCTTTGGCAAATTCCACTACTTTCTCATCGTAGAAATAAAGCCCGGGCACCGCATAGGGGGAGCGAGGTTGTGAAGGCTTTTCTTCAATGGAGAGGGCTTTTCCTTCGGCGTCAATTTCAATCACCCCATAAGCGCTGGGATTTTTAACGTAGTAACCAAAGATGAGGGCTCCTTTCTCCAGAGAAGCCGCTCTGCGTAACGTGGCACCAAAGCCCCGACCATGGAAGATGTTGTCGCCCAGAATCAACATGCATTTTTCACCAGCGATAAACCTTTCTCCTACTAAAAAAGCGTCAGCCAAGCCTCGAGGTTCGTTTTGTACGGCGTACTCGATGTGAATGCCCAGTTGTGAACCATCGCCAAGCAGTCTGCGGTAAAGGCCCAAATACTCGGGGTTGGTGATGAGTAGTATTTCGCGAATTCCAGAAAGCATAACTGTAGAAAGCGGATAATAAATCATAGGTTTATCATAAACCGGGAGCAACTGTTTGCTCACTGCTTTGGTTATCGGGTAGAGTCTGGTTCCGTGTCCTCCAGAAAGAATCAGAGCTTTCATGGTTGGTCTTTTCTCCTTGAAACTTATTTTATCACAGAGCATTTCCCATTTAGATTGGTTTTGGAAGCGTTTCTGTTTGGGAGCCTGAAAGTTTTGCAGAGTGTTATACTGATGGGGAGAATAGCGGTAAAAATATTGTGCTGGTTGGAGGTGAAATTGTGAATTATCGGGTTTTTGGAAGATGTGGTTGGGCGGTAAGTGAAGTGGGTTTTGGTGCCTGGGCCATAGGTGGGGGTTGGGGAAAAGTTGAGGAGAAAGATGCCATTTCTGCATTACACAAAGCCATTGATTGCGGGGTCAACTTCATTGATACTGCCGATGTATATGGAGACGGACGTAGTGAGCGCTTGATAGCCCGAGTCCTTCGGGAACGCCGGGAACCGGTTTTTGTGGCTACCAAAGCGGGAAGGAGGCTTTCTCCCCATATTGCAGACGGCTATACGGAGGAAAATCTGAGGGCATTTGTAGAGCGGAGCTTGAAAAACCTGGAAACCGAGACCATCGATCTTTTACAACTGCACTGTCCACCGACAGAAGTTTACTACCGTCCCGAAGTTTTTGAAGCCCTGGACAAGCTGGTTGCCGAAGGAAAGATTCGCTATTATGGAGTTAGTGTTGAAAAAGTGGAAGAAGGTCTTAAGGCCATCGAATATCCGGGAGTGCGCAGTGTGCAGATTATTTTCAACATGTTTAGGCAACGTCCTGCAGAGCTTTTCTTTTCTCGTTGTAGAGAAAAAAGAGTGGCCATTATCGCGAGAGTCCCCTTAGCCAGTGGTTTGCTCACTGGAAAAATCACCCCCGATACCGTTTTTCCACCTGATGACCACCGCAACTTTAACCGCTTTGGGCAGGCTTTTGACCGTGGAGAAACTTTTGCTGGAGTGGACCTGGAACAGGGCCTACGGGCGGTTGCAGAGCTTCGGGAAATACTTCCTGCGGGTTTTACCATGGCCCAGTTTGCCCTGAAGTGGATTTTGATGTTTCCCGAGGTGAGCACGGTTATTCCGGGTGCTAAAAACCCTCGCCAGGCTGAGGAAAATGCGTTGAGCTCCAGCTTGCCGCCGCTTGAAGAGGGAGTGATGGAAAAAGTTAGGGGAATTTACGAGCGCTACATACGCAGTGCAGTGCATCACCGCTGGTAGAGGTTGTGAAGCTTATGGCATTCTCCAGTTGCCCAGTGGGGTTGTATTTGGAAAAAAACGGGAAAATCTGGAGAAATTACGGGCAAATTGGGAAAAATCTTGACCGATTTCCGGGAAATGATTAAAATAATAAAAAGGAGGTGAGATTTTTCCAAAATTTTCTAATTCGTGCTTACTGCTTTTAGTCTTGCGTAATATTTACAAAGGAGGGTGAGGGGAATGAGAAAGCTTCTTTTCGCTGCGGTGTTGTTACTTTTGTGTGGTGTACTTGCTTTTGGGGTTTCTGCAAAGGACTTTACCATTGGGATGCTGGTAAAGAATGTAGGGAATCCTTTTTTTGAGGCTTGTGCCCGTGGTGGTCAAGAAGCATGTGATGAACTTGGGAACACCTTTATTTTCCAGGGTCCACCTACTCCCACTGTAGAGGGGCAAATTGAAATCATTGAGAACTTTATTGCTCAGAATGTAGATGCTATCTGCGTGAGTGCCAACGACTTCAATGCCCTGGTTCCAGTTCTCAAAAAAGCTATGGCCAACGGCATAAAAGTCGTTTCCTTTGACTCAGCAGTGAATCCCCAGGGCCGCATCGTCCACGTGAACCAGGCCGATGCCGAACAAATTGGAAGACTTCAGGTTCAGGCCATTGCCGAGATGATTGGCTATGAAGGTGAAATTGCTATTCTTTCGGCAGCGGCTACTATGACCAATCAAAATACCTGGATTCGCTGGATGCAGGAAGAGCTCAAAGATCCCAAATACTCCAAGATGCGTCTTGCAGCCATTGTTTATGGAGATGACTTGCGGGATAAAAGCTATAATGAGGCGATGGGTCTTTTCAAATCCTACCCCAACCTCAAGGGTATAATTTCTCCAACTACTGTTGGTATAAGCGCCACTGCCAAGGCTATTACCGATGCGGGTTTGATTGGAAAAATCAAGCTCACCGGTTTAGGCCTTCCCAGTGAGATGGCTGAATGGGTTAAGAATGGAGCCTGTGAAGCCTTCTATCTCTGGAACCCGGTGGATCTGGGTTATCTTGCTGCTTACGTTGCAGGGCTTCTCTGTGAAGGTACTATAACCGGCAAAGAGGGTGAGACCTTCACTGCAGGAAGACTTGGCGAGCGGACCATCACCAAAGCCGAGGATGGCGGAACTGAAGTGCTGCTTGGACCTCCTTTCCGCTTCGATGCGTCCAACATTGACGAGTGGAAGGATGTGTTCTAAAGCCTGCTTTTTGAGGGGCAGGGTTAGCCCTGCCCCTTGGTTTTTTATGGGGTGAATGAGTTGAGCGAGAATATTCTTGAATTGCGTGGAATATCCAAATATTTTCCCGGCATCAAGGCTCTGGAGCAGGTTGATTTTGACCTTCGCAAAGGGGAAATTCACGCCCTGGTAGGTGAAAATGGTGCCGGCAAATCCACTCTTATTAAAATTATCACCGGGGTCCACCAGCCGGATACTGGGGAAATTCGGTGGGAAGGTCAGAAAGTGACTTTTCATAATCCCACTGTAGCACTCCGCTACCGAATAGCTGCAGTGTATCAGCAACCGGCTTCTTTCCCGCATCTTACCATTACGGAGAATATTTTTCTGGGCCATCCTCTGGTGAGTCCGCTTTTTAAGCGCCTTAACTGGAGGGAAATGCGCAAAAAAGCTTGGGAGCTTCTTGAATCCCTGGGTTCGGACCTCGACCCTTCAACGCCGGTAGGTTCTCTGAGTGCTGCTCAGCAGCAGATAGTGGAGATTGCCAAGGCTCTGTCAATCGATGCCCGGGTTTTGATTATGGACGAACCCACCGCGGCGCTTACCAAGCGAGAGGCTGAAGAATTATACAGAATTATGAAGCAGTTGAAGGCACGTGGTACCTCCATCATTTTTATTTCGCACCGCCTTGAGGACATTTTTGAAGTTGCTGACTGGGTAACCGTTTTGCGAGATGGGAGAAAAGTGGGGACCTGGATGGTGGACGGGGTGAGTGAGAGAGAGCTCATCCGAGCTATGGTGGGTCGAGAAATCGACCAGCTCTTCCCCAAAATTCAGGTGGAGCGAGGAGCAGAGCTTTTGCGGGTGGAAGGCTTGTCCCGGATGGGCTATTTTTCCAATGTTTCTTTCACCCTGCACGCAGGAGAGATCCTGGGTGTGAGCGGTCTGGTAGGTTCAGGCCGGACTGAGGTGGCTCACGCCCTGTTTGGCATTGCTCCGGCAGACCAGGGTAAAATTTTTGTGGAAGGAAAGAAGGTTACCATCCGAAGTCCTTTAGATGCCATTGCCTGCGGCATTGGCTATCTTCCTGAAGACCGCCTGCAACAGGGATTGTTCTTGCCCATGAGCATTAATGATAATATCACCATCGTCATCCTTGATTCTCTCACCCGGCATGGTTGGCTGCAACCAGAGCGTGAATACCAGGTTTCCTCAAAAATGCTCGAACTTTTGAAAATCAAAGCTCCCTCTATTTTCAGCTCAGTCAGTTCACTCTCAGGCGGTAACCAGCAAAAAGTTGTAGTAGCCAAATTGCTTGCTGCCCGACTTAGGGTTCTTATTCTGGATGAACCAACGCACGGAGTGGACGTAGGAGCTAAGGCTGCTATTCACCGTATTATGTCAGAACTTGCGCAGCAAGGCCTGGGTATTATCATGATTTCTTCTGAAATGCCGGAAATTCTGGGGATGAGTGACCGTATTCTGGTCATGTGTGAGGGAAGGGTGAGTGGTATCCTTGAGCGTCGGGAAGCTACTCAGGAAAAGCTTATGGAAATGGCAGTGGGTGTTAATCAGTCGGGCAATGGGCATCGGGTGGTGAGCACTACAGGTGAAAGGGAGCAAT